>DATCXE010000489.1:0-11746 GCA_036565985.1 Bradyrhizobium sp. | reverse complement strand
CATTGGCTCCGTTGCCGGCGTCTTGATCGGGTTCTGGTTCGCCCAGCAGCCGCGCGTCGCCGCCGTGTTCGATCCCTACGTGAAAATGATCAACGCGCTGCCGCGCGTGGTGCTGGCGCCGATCTTCGCGCTGTGGCTCGGGCTCGGGGTCTGGTCCAAGGTCGCGCTCGGCGTGACGCTGGTGTTCTTCATCGTGTTCTTCAATGTCTATCAGGGCGTCAAGGAAGTCTCGACCACGGTGCTCGATAACGGCCGGATGCTCGGCATGAGCGAGCGGCAATTGACGCGCCACGTCTACTGGCCGTCGGCGCTGTCGTGGATGTTTTCGTCACTGCACACCGCGGTCGGCTTTGCCGTGGTCGGCGCCGTCGTCGGCGAGTATCTGGGATCGGCCGCCGGCCTAGGCTACCTGATCCAGCAGGCCGAAGGCGTGTTCGACGTCGCCGCCGTATTCGCCGGCATGTTCGTGCTGTCCGCCTTCGTCATCCTGATCGACATGGTGGTGACGGTGGTCGAGCGGCGGCTGTTGGTCTGGCGGCCGACGGCGGCGGAGGGGCGGGGGTAATTCTCCGTCATTGCGAGGAGCGTAGCGACGAAGCAATCCATTTCTCCGCGGAAAGAAAGAATGGATTGCTTCGCTTGCGCTCGCAATGACGGCCGAGAGGTCGCGCCGTCAGTTCAACATCTTCGTATCGTCAGGCGCCTGCGGCGGCGTCTTGATCGCGATCGCCTTGAGAGTCCGCCCGTCGGGCTTGGTGCCGCCATGCGGGGTGCCCTTCGGGATCACCACGAGATCGCCGGGCTTGACCCTGACTTCCTTGTCGCCGAGCCAGACCGTGCCGGTGCCGTCGAGGATGTACTGGATCTCGTTGGTGTTGGGATGCATGTGCTTGCCGACATTGCCGTCCTGGATCGAGATGGTCATGCCGTCGGCGGACACGAACATTTTTGAGCGCATCCCGGTGCCCGAGGGCATGCCGAGCGCATCGCCTTCGAGTTCGCCGGTGTGGATGACCTGCGCGGTGATGTTCTCGGCGGCGATGGCCGGCCGCAACAGATGGGTCACGCTGCATCCGGCGGCGAACGCGGCGGCGAGCGAAAGCATGGTCGCAATGCGATTCATTGGAAATCCCTCCCGTTTGTCGTTGTTTGTGCCGCCAATGCTATGCCGCCGGCCAACGCTTGGCCAGCCATCACCGCCGTCATTCCGGGGCGCGCCTCCTGGCGCGAGCCCGGAATCCATTGGGCTCCAAACTCTGCGGGACGATGGCTTCCGGGTTCGTGCGACGCACGCCCCCGAATGACGGGACAGGGGTAGCTTCTCAACACGGGTGCGCTGCACTATCTTGCGGGCCGAAAGAATGGAGGAAGTCATGAATAAACTGTTCAGCCGGCTGGCCGGGGCGCTGCTGGCGCTGACGCTGACGTCGGGTCTTGCCGCAGCACAAAGCAAGGTCACCATCGCGATCGGGGGCGGGGCGTGCCTGTGTTACCTGCCGACCGTGCTTGCCAGGCAACTCGGCGAATATGAAAAGGCGGGGCTTGCGGTCGAACTGGTCGATCTCAAGGGCGGTTCGGACGCGCTCAAGGCCGTGCTCGGCGGCAGCGCTGACGTGGTGTCGGGCTATTTCGACCATTGCGTCAATCTCGCCGCGAAGAAGCAGGAACTGCAGTCGTTCGTGATCTATGACCGCTATCCCGGCCTGGTGCTGGTGGTGTCGCCCAAGCACACCAATGACATCAAATCGATCAAGGATCTGGCCGGCAAGAAAGTCGGCGTCAGCGCGCCGGGGTCCTCGACCGATTTCTTCCTGAAGTATCTGTTGAAGAAGAACGGCCTCGATCCGACCAGTGCCGCGGTGATCGGTGTCGGCCTCGGCGCAACGGCCGTCGCCGCCATGCAGCAGGGCCAGATCGAGGCGGCCGTGATGCTCGACCCCTCCGTTACGGTTCTGCAGGGCAGTCATCCGGATCTGAAGATCCTCGCCGACACCCGAACGCAGAAGGACACGCTCGCGCTGTTCGGGGGCGAGTATCCGGGCGGCGCGCTCTACACCACCACGGCCTGGATCAAGTCGCACGAGAAGGAAGTCCAGGCGTTGACCAATGCGATCGTCAACACGCTCGCCTGGATCCACAGTCACTCGGCGGAAGAGATCATGGCGAAGATGCCGGAGGAAATGGTCGGCAAGAACAAGGAGCTTTATCTGGCCGCGCTGAAGAACACGATCCCGATGTATTCGGAAACCGGCAAGATGGATCCCAAGGGCGCCGACGCGGTGCTCGCGGTGTTCAGCGAGGGCTCGCCCGAGGTCGCCAAGGCCAATATCGACGTCAGCAAGACCTGGACCAACAGATACGTCGAACAGGTTAGGAAGACCGCGGGCGCGAATCCCAAGTGAAGTTGGGGCAAGTGCAGTAGATAAGCATCCCGGCGATATTGAGTGGTGTGAAGCGATGAGTGGCACGAGACCTCTGGTCATTCACCGCGTCAGCGCGCTCGATCTCGCCGTGGAGGCATGGGCATGGCCATTCGCGCAGGCACGCCGCGCCGATATCGACGCGCATTTCGAACATCAGCGGCGCGAGAAGCCGGCGATGTGGAATGGCCGCGTCCTGCTCGGACGCAACCCAGCGTTTACAGGGGATCGTTTCAGCTCCAGCTATTTCGAGACCGACTTCGCGAGTTTTCTGGCCTGGCGCGACTGGGGTTTCCCCGACGCCGGCGTGTTCAATGGGTTCGGCATGGGCGCGCTGCGCTGCGCCGACGGTACGTTCGTGCTCGGTGAAATGGGCCAGCACACGTCGAATGCCGGGCGCATCTATTTTCCCTCGGGCACGCCCGATCTCGACGACATCAGGGACGGTGCGCTCGACATACCCGGCAGCGTCGAGCGCGAGCTCCTGGAGGAGACCGGCCTCGCTCCCGCCGACTATCGAAGCGACGCGGATTGGCACTGCATCTCCACCGGAGCCGCCGTGGCGATGATTCGCATCCTCCACGTCGATATGCCGGGCGAAGCCTTGCGCCACAGGATCGAAGGCAATCTCGCCTCGCAGCGATCGCCTGAATTGTCGGCGATTCATCTCGTCCGCGGCACGGACGACCTCAATTCCGCGATGCCACGTTTCGTCACGGCGTTCCTCGAGAGGCAGTTCGCGTCCCAACCTTGACGTGCAGGGGCGCTCCGGTCCTGTGCGGTGTGGCTGCAAGCAATGCGCTTGACATCTGGTCGCGCTACCAATGTGATGGGCGCCAACAAAAACAAAAAACGCACTGCACAAAAAATAATCCAAGGGAGGGGTTCCATGCCGGGGCGCAAAGTTGCACGCCTGCTCGTTGGGTTGTCTGCCGCAATGGCGGTGCTGGGGATGGCGGTTTCCGCCGATGCCCAGGAAAAGAAAATCAAGATCGGCGTGATTTACGACCTGACCGGACCGCTCGCGGGCGGCGGTTCGGAGCTGCAATATATCGGCGCCAAGATCATGCTCGACCAGTACGCCAGGACCGGCGTCGAGGGCTACAAGGTCGAGGCGGTTTACGCCGACGCCCAGAGCAAGCCTGACGTGGCGATCAACGAGGCGGTGCGGCTGATCGAGCAGGAAAAGGTCAACATGCTGCTCGGCTTCTTCTCCTCGGCGCAATGCGTGCCGGTGGCCGCCCGCGTCGAGCAGCTCAAGAACTTCATGTGGATCACCACCTGCATTTCCTCGTCGGTGCTGGCCGACAAGAACTTCAAATACGTGTTCCGTCCGCAGGCCTCGGGCGACCAGTTCGGCCTGATGACGATGGATTTCATCGCGCAGAACGCGAAGGAGAAGTTCGGCAAGGATCCGAAGGACCTGCGGGTCGCCATCATCCACGAGGACGGCGCCTACGGCGTCGACGTCTCCAAGGGCAACGAGGCCGGCGCCAGGAAGGCGGGTTTCAACGTCGTGCTGAAGGAGGGTTATTCCGCCACCGCGCCCGATCTATCCGCGCTCGTCACCAAGCTGAAGCGCGCGCGGCCCGACGTGATCTTCCACACCGGCTATAACCCGGACATCACCCTGTTCGGCCGTCAGGCGCGCGAGCAGGGCCTGAAGTTTGCAGCGCTCGTCGGCCACGGCGCGGGCTACGGCGTCTACGAAAAGCTGAAGGAAGGCCTGGGCTCCGACGTCAACTACGTCTTCAACACCGATCCGATCTCGATCTGGCTCGCCAACCAGAAGTCGATGGATCCGAAGCTGCCGCCGGTGATCAAGACGGTCGGCGAGGAGTTCGACAAGGCCAAGCCCGGCGTCGCGATCCGCTCCGCCCATGTCGGCATGGCGGCGTCCAACACCTACGTGTTCCTGACCGAGGTGCTGCCGCGCGCCATCAAGAAATATGGCGGCGTCGATCCCGATGCGCTGCGCAAGGCAGCGCTCGAGGTCGATCTTCCGGAAGGCGGCACCATGCTCGGCTTCGGCGTCAAGTTCTATGGCGAGGGCACCCAGATGTCCGGCCAGAACGAGCGCTCGTTCCCTGTCGTCATCCAGTATGTCGACGACAAGTCATATGTCGTGTGGCCGAAGAGCCAGGCGCAGCGCGAGGCCGTGCTGCCGCTGCCGAAGGGAACGACGTTCAGCAACCAGTGAGGGCGGAAGCAGGCCAAGCGGAGGTTCCGGGTGCTGGCGGTAGAAGGGTTGGTGAAGCGCTTCGGTGGCTTCACAGCTGTCAACAACGTGTCGTTTCGGGTCGAGCAGGGCGAGATTCTCGGCCTGATCGGTCCGAACGGCTCCGGCAAGAGCACGATCTTCAACATGCTGTCGGGCACGCTGATCCCGACGGCAGGCTCCATCCTGTTCGACGGAACGGAGATCGCGGGCAGGGCGCCGCACCGGATCATCAACAGCGGCGTCGGCCGCACCTTCCAGATCCCGCGGCCGTTTCACCGGCTCAGCATCTTCGAGAACGTGGCGCTCGCCGGTTACTACGGCCAGGGCAGCCACAGCCGCGCCAAGGCGGATGAAGCCGCCGAACGCGCGCTCGCCATGGTCGGCCTTCCCACCGACCGGCGCGGCAGCGTCGACGGTCTCGGCGCCGCCGGCCTGAAGAAGCTCGAACTGGCAAAGGCGCTCGCCACCGGCCCCAAACTCCTGCTCGCCGACGAAAGCCTCGGCGGGCTCGACGAGACCGAGATGGACCAGGCCGCCGACATGCTGCGCAACATCCGCGACGAGCTTGGCATCACCATCATCTGGGTCGAGCACATCATGGGAGTGCTGATGCGGGTGGTCGATCGCGTGATGGTGCTCGATCACGGCGAGAAGATTTCGGAGGGCCTGCCGAGCGCGGTGGCCGGCGATCCCAGGGTGATCGAGGTCTATCTCGGCACCGATGCGGATTCGAGCCAGGCCGCGGCCGCGGAAGCGCGCCGCAAGGCGGGGGTCTAGCCATGCTCGAACTCAGGTCGGTCGATGCGGGCTACGGCAGCTTCCAGGCCTTGTTCGGCATCAACCTCGACGTCAGGGCGGGCGAGGCGGTCGGCGTGATCGGTCCCAACGGCGCCGGCAAGACCACGCTGATGCGGGTGATCTCCGGCCTGATCCGCCCCACCAGGGGCACGATCTCGATGGAAGGCCATGACGTGCTGGCGACGCCGGCGCATCGCATCGTCGATCTCGGCATCGCCCACGTGCCGGAAAACCGCCGGCTGTTTCCGCGGCTGACCGTCGACGACAATCTGAAGATGGGCGCCTACATGCCGGGCGCGCGCGCCAAATATGCCGAGCGGCTGGAATTCGTGTTCGATCTGTTCCCGCGCATGAAGGAACGGCGCAGCCAGATGGCCGGCACCATGTCGGGCGGCGAACAGCAGATGTGCGCGATCGGCCGCGCGCTGATGTCGGATCCGAAGCTTCTGCTGCTCGACGAGCCCTCGGCCGGCCTCGCGCCGGTCGTGGTGCAGCAGGTGTTCGAACTGGTCAAGCGCATCCGCGCTGGCGGGCTGACGGTCTTGATCGTCGAGCAGAACGTGCAGCAGGTGCTGAAGGTGGTCGATCGCGCCTATTTGCTGGAAGCCGGCACCATCCGCGCGTCGGGCACGTCGGAGGAGATGATGTCGACCGACACGATCAAGCAGGCTTATTTGGGGGTTTAGGGCGTGAGTGTATCAACGCGAACGGTGTGCTCCCTCTCCCGCTTGCGGGGGAGGGTCGGGGTGGGGGTGTCGCCACGAGTCAAACCGCCCGTTTGGAGAGAGCCCCCACCCGCCGCGCTGACGCGCGTCGACCTCCCCCGCAAGCGGGAGAGGTAAGGAGGCCACACAGATGCAGGGATTCCTCGATATCTTCGACATCTATCTGCTGGAAGCCGTGGTCAACGGCATCCTGCTCGGCGGCGTGCTGGCGCTTTTGGCGCTGGGGCTCAATCTCATCTTCGGCGTCATCGACGTGACCTGGATCTGCTACGCGGAACTGGTCATGATCGGCATGTACGGCATGTACTACATGGTCCAGGTGTTCGGCCTGCCATACTGGGTCGCAGCTCCGTTCGCGATCCTGCTGGTGGCGGCGCTGGGCGCCGCGCTGCACTACATCGTCATCGCGCCGCTCTTGACCGCGCCGCCGATCAACCAGTTGCTCGCGACCGGCGGCGTGCTGTTCATCCTGCAGAGCTTCGCCACCGTCGCCTTCGGCATCGATTTCCGCAACCTCGGCATCCGCCTGCCGGTGCTGGCGATCGGCGAGATGCATTTCAGCTATTCGCGGCTGCTTGCCTTCGTGGCCGCCTTGATCGGCATGCTGGCGATCTACTTCTTCATGAAGCGCACCTTTACGGGCACTGCGATCCGCGCCGTCGCGCAGGACCGCCAGATCATGTCGCTGATGGGGGTCGATACCAAACGCATCTATCTCATCACCTCGGCGCTGGGCGGCGCGCTCGCCGGCCTCGCTGCCTGTCTGCTGGTGCTGCAATACGACGTGCATCCCTTCGTCGGGCTGTCGTTCGGGCCGATCACCTTCCTGATCTGCGTGCTCGGCGGGCTCGGCAATTTCGTGGGCGGTTTCATTGCCGCGTTCGTGTTCGCCCAGATCATTTCGCTGGGCGGGCTGTTCTCCGACCTCGAATGGGGCTACGTGCTGGCCTTCGCCTTCTTCATCGTCATGATGTTCATCCGGCCCGCGGGCTTACTCGCGAGGCGCTCGTGAATTCCCGTAACGCCGCCTGGGCCGTGGGCCTTGCAGCGCTGATCGCGCTGCCGTTCGTCTATCGCGATCCGTATCATCTGCACATCCTGGTGCTGATCCTGATCTGGTCGTTCGCCTACACCTCGTGGTCGATCATGGGCCGCTTCGGCCTGGTGTCGCTCGGCCATGGCGGCTTCATGGGCGTCGGCGCCTATGTCACCGCGCTCTTGTGGAACCATCTCGGCGTCTCGCCATGGATCGGCATTCCGCTCAGCATGGTGGCGGCGGGCGCGCTCGCGCTCGTCGTTGCCTATCCCTGCTTTCGTTTCCGCATCACCGGGCATTATTTCGTGCTGGTGACGTTGGCGCTGTCGGGCATCGTGCTGCAGGTCATCACCGCGACGCGCGACTGGACCGGCGGTTCGCTCGGCTATACGCCGAACCGCACCAAGGGCAGCCAGCTGCTGGCGCTGCAGTTCGACGACAAGACGACGTGGTACCTGATCGCGCTGTTCGTCTGGGTCGTCGGGCTGTTGATCTGGCGCTGGGTCGACCGCAGCATGAGCCGCTACGCCATGGAGGCGATCTCGGAGGACGAGGACGCAGCTGCTGCGGCCGGCGTCAACGTCACCGCCGAAAAGCTCAAGATCACGCTGATCTCGGCGCTGATGACGGCGCTCGCCGGCGCGCTCTACTGCCAGTACCAGATGTTCATCTCGCCCGACACCGTCAGCGGCATCGCGGTTTCGCTGCAGATGGTGTTTGCCGTCATCGTCGGCGGGCTCTACGTCTCGCTCGGGCCGACGGTCGGCGCCATCATCACCATCCTGCTCGCCGAAGTGCTGCGCATCGGGTTCGGCACCAAGGCGGTGGGCTGGGACAACCTCGTCTACGGCCTGCTGCTGGTGACCTTCATCATATTCCTTCCGAAGGGCATTCTTGGTAGCGTCCTCGACCGACTGAAGACGCAACCCAAGCCCTCCGGGATGAAATGAGCAAGAAAAACTCGCAGCCGCTGGCCGATGAGCTGAAGCCCTATGTCACCCCGTTCCGCTTCGACGGAACGGGCGAGTTCCACCTGAAGTCGCACAAGACGAACGAGAAGGGCGACCTCGACAAGGACAAGGCGACAAAAATCATCGAGGCCAATCGCGGGCGGTTGAACGATTTTCAGGAGAAGCTCTACGCCCAGGACCGCTGGTCGATGCTCCTGATCTTCCAGGGCATGGATGCCGCCGGCAAGGATTCGGCGATCAAGAGCGTGTTCGAGGGCGTCAACCCGCAGGGCTGCGAAGTCACCTCGTTCAAGCAGCCATCGACGAGGGAACTCGACCATGATTTCCTCTGGCGCAGCATGATTGCGCTGCCGGAGCGCGGCCGGATCGGCATCTTCAACCGCTCCTACTACGAGGAGTGCCTGGTGGTGCGCGTGCACCCGGAAGTTCTGGCGAAACAGAAGATTCCACAGCAATTGGTGACCAAGGACATCTGGAAGGAACGGTTCGAGGATATCTCCACGATGGAGAATTACCTCGCGCGCAACGGCACCGTCATTCTGAAGTTCTTCCTCAACGTCTCGAAGGAGGAGCAGCGCGAGCGCTTTCTGGAGCGGCTGGAGGAACCTGCCAAGAACTGGAAATTCTCGCTGGCCGATATCTCGGAGCGCAAGCTGTGGGCAAAATACCAGGCCGCATATCAGGACCTGATCCACCACACTTCGACACGGGCGGCACCATGGTATGTCGTCCCCGCCGACCACAAATGGTTTGCCCGGGTGGTGATCGGCTCGGCCATCGTCAGTGCACTCGACAAACTCGATCTGCATTTCCCGAAAGTCGACAAGGCCGACCGCAGCGAATTCAAGCAGGTGCGCGAGGCGCTGCTGGCGGAAGAGAAGGGCGAGGCGGGGAAGAAGTAGGGGCAAAGCGCGCCGGCGGCTGACCAGCCACCACCGTCATTCCCCGCGAAGGCGGGGAATCCAGTCCGCCGCGGCTTCCCGGTTCGAACTCTGGCCTCTGGGATACTGGGTCACCCGCATGCGCGGGTGACGACGAGATCAACTAGGTCAGCCCCTCTGACCATCTTTGCCCATTGCGGCCGGTCATAATTCTCGTCTAGAACAGCCCCGGAACGCCGTCCTGGCAACCAACCGTCAATGGTTTTGGCCGAGGATTTGGAGCGTCCATAGGGTCTGGCAATGCTGATTCGCAGCGAAAAGCACGGAGTTCGGGGTGGAGCGGCCAAGGCTGCCTCCATGTCTGCCCCCGCGATTCCGGCTGCGTCCGCGCCCACCCTCCTTCTTGGCGGGCTTCTGCTTCTTATCGGCCCCTGAGGGCCGTCTGGGCGGTATGCGCCTGGGCACTCAGGGGTTTTGAGCGAGATCACCAGACCCTTCAGCGCCTATCGAACCGGCGCACCACCCAAAAGGAATTCAGACCATGACCACCGCCAACAAGTCCGAGAAGGACCGCGTCATCATATTCGACACCACCCTGCGTGACGGCGAGCAGTGCCCCGGCGCGACCATGACCTATGAGGAGAAGCTCGAGGTCGCCGAAATGCTGGACGACATGGGCGTCGACGTCATCGAGGCCGGCTTCCCGATCACCTCGGAAGGCGACTTCCAGGCGGTCAGCGAAATCGCCCGCCGTTCCAAGAACGCGGTGATCGCCGGCCTGTCCCGCGCCCACCCGAAGGACATCGACCGCTGCGCCGAGGCCGTGAAGTTCGCCAAGCGCGGCCGCGTCCACACCGTGATCGCGACCTCGCCGCTGCACATGCGCGTCAAGCTGAACATGACGCCGGAGCAGGTGATCGAATTGTCGATCGCCAACGTCACCCGCGCCCGCAACCAGATCGACGACGTCGAATGGTCCGCCGAGGATGGCACCCGCAGCGAGATGGACTATCTCTGCCGCATCGTCGAGGCCGTCATCAAGGCCGGCGCCACCACGGTTAACATCCCCGACACCGTTGGTTACACGGTGCCGGAGGAATACACCCATTTCATGAAGACGCTGATCGAGCGCGTGCCGAACTCCGACAAGGCGGTGTTCTCGGTCCACTGCCATAACGACCTCGGCATGGCGGTGGCGAACTCGCTGGCCGGCATCGCCGGCGGCGCGCGACAGGTCGAGTGCACCGTCAACGGCATCGGCGAGCGCGCCGGCAACGCTGCGCTCGAAGAGATCGTGATGGCGATCAACGTGCGCAACGACAAATTCCCGTGGTGGAACAAGATCGACACCACGCAACTGACCCGCGCCTCGAAGCTGGTGTCGGCGGCAACCTCGTTCCCGGTGCAGTACAACAAGGCGATCGTCGGCCGTAACGCCTTTGCCCACGAGAGCGGCATCCACCAGGACGGCGTGCTGAAGGATGCATCGACCTACGAGATCATGCGCCCCGAAATGGTCGGCCTGAAGCAGTCTTCGCTGGTGCTGGGCAAGCATTCCGGCCGTCATGCGTTTGTGCACAAGCTGGAAGAGATGGGCTACAAGCTCGGCCCGAACCAGCTCGAAGACGCATTCGCGCGCATGAAGGCGCTGGCCGACCGCAAGAAGGACATCTACGACGAGGATATCGAAGCCCTTGTCGACGAGGAGATGGCGGCCTCGCACGACCGCATCAAGCTGGCCTCGCTGACGGTCATCGCCGGCACCCACGGCCCGCAACGCGCAACGATGAAGCTCGATATCGACGGCCAGATCAAGATCGAGGAAGCCGAAGGCAACGGCCCGGTCGATGCTGTCTTCAACTGCATCAAGGCGCTGGTGCCGCATGAGGCCAAGCTCGAACTGTACCAGGTCCACGCCGTGACCGAGGGCACCGACGCACAGGCGGAAGTCTCTGTGCGGCTCGCCCATGAGGGCCGCTCGATGACCTCGAAGGCCGCTGATCCGGATACGCTGGTCGCCTCCGCCAAAGCCTATCTCGGCGCACTGAACAAGATCGTCATGAAGCGCCAGCGCGACCTGCCGGCACAGGCAGCGGGCTGATCGTTCGTAGTCATTCCGGGTGCGCGTAGCGCGAGCCCGGAAGCCATCGGGCCGCAAACAAGCTGTGAAATGGATTCCGGGCTCGATGCTTCGCATCGCCCCGGAATGACGTCGGTGGTCGGCAAGTTGTAGGATGGGTGGAGCGAAGCGATGCCCATCGCCACTTCACCCGTCCGCGCGGATTGGGACAAAATCCGCTTTTCTGGCGTCTCCTTGGAATCGTTTCCCAACACGGCGCCGTATTCCATCACGATTTGAGATTTTCCGCGTCACCGCCGCGGGTAACGTTCGGCGTCAACCAGACGTCAGGACGCCCAGATGTCGCTGGAAACCCTCGATCCCGTAGCGGTGCGCGACCAGCGCGCCGCCCATCCGGCTGAAATCGCGCTCACGCGACGGATCGACCTCACCACGTTGCGGCTGCCACACGCGCCGGCCACGCCAACATCGACTGTGCGGCGTTAGAGCCGTTGGTTTCCAGACGCGCCGAAACTGGAGAGGCGGGAAACAATTAGCATCGCCCGGGGTTATTAGCTCCACTGGAACTCCATGGAGTGGAGAGATGAGCGCGATTGGTCCGGGCGCTTCCAGCG
>DATCXE010000484.1:0-4064 GCA_036565985.1 Bradyrhizobium sp. | reverse complement strand
GTCGCCCGCGCGCTCGCGACCGAACCTAAATTGCTGCTGCTGGACGAGGTGCTCACGGGGCTGACGCCGGTCGAGGCCAAGACCGGCGTCGAACTGGTGCGCAAGGTGCGCGACACCGGCGTCACCGTGCTGATGGTTGAGCACGTCATGGAAATCGTGATGCCGCTGGTCGACCGCGCCATCGTGCTCGATCTCGGCAAGGTGCTGGTCGAGGGCAAGCCGGCCGACGTCGTGCGCGATCCGAAAGTCATCAGCGCCTATCTGGGAGACCGTCATGCTGTCGGTGCATGAAGTCACCACCGCCTATCAGGGCCTGGTCGCGATCTCGGCGATATCGATCGAAGTGGCAAGGGGCGAGATCGTCTGCGTGGCCGGCGCCAACGGGGCCGGCAAGTCGACGCTGTTGAAATCGATTGCGGGCGCGGAACGGCCGCGCTCCGGTACTGTTTCGTTCGACGGCACCCGCATCGACGGCATGGCGCAGCATGTCATCACCTCGCGCGGCATCGCCTATGTGCCGGAAAACCGCCGGCTGTTTCCGCGGCTGTCGGTGCGCGACAATCTGCGGCTCGGCAGCTATCTTTTCCGGGGCCAGGCGAACCGCGAGGATCCGCTGCAACTGGTGTTCCAGCTTTTCCCGCGCCTGCAGGAGCGGCTGGAGCAGCGCGCCGAAACGCTCTCCGGCGGCGAGCAGCAGATGCTGGCGATCGGCCGCGCGCTGATGACGCGGCCACGGCTGCTGATGCTCGACGAGCCCTCGCAGGGCATCATGCCAAAACTGGTCGATGAAATCTTCCAGGCCGTCAAACGCATCCGCGACGCCGGCATGACGGTACTGATCGTCGAACAGCGCATGTCGGAATGCCTGGAAATCGCCGACCGCGCCTACATCCTGCAAACGGGGCGCGTGTTGATGCAGGGCAGCGCGGCGGAGATCAGCGTCAATCCGGATGTGAGGAAGGCGTATCTGGGATTGTGATCCCGTAGGATGGGTAGAGCGCAGCGAAACCCATCAATCGCGTGCGCGGAGAAATGATGGGTTTCGCTGCGCTCTACCCATCCTACAGAGACAGCGCTTTGCGCCCCTTGATACCTCTGATCGCTTAAACCAGCGCCAGCTTGCGATCGATCACGAGCAGCACGCGTTCGAGCTCGTGACCGCGGCGCAGGATGAGACCGGTCGCCGAGATCACGCTGTACATGCCCTGCTTGCGCGCCAGCCGCGGATCCTTCTCGATGCGGTAGATCGGCACTTCCGACGCGCGGCGGAACACCGAAAACACCGCACGGTCCTTCAGGAAGTCGATCGCATAGTCGCGCCACTCGCCATCGGCGACCATGCGCCCATACAGATTGAGAATTCGGTTCAGTTCGAGACGATTGAATGTGACGCGATTCGGCGGTGGGCTCGCAGCGGCGGCGCGCGCCACCGCGCGGCTTTCGCTTGGATCGGTGTCCTCCGATATCGAGCTCATGGAGCGCCTCCTGTCATCTCAGGCATGCTCTCGCTCCGAAAACCCGTCCCCACTTTTCGGGAGCATGCCGAGATGTACATGATCGCGCTAACCGCAGGTCGCCGCAAGTGGGTTGTAAAATCGAAGGAAACTGCCGCGCGCCGACGAATTTGGCAGAAAATTCCGAGTCACGGGATCGTTAGCGGAATCTTATTGCTGCCCCACTTCCGCCAAGCGCCCGCCCCGCTGGTCTGCGAAAAAGTAATCCTGCGTTGGCCCGGTCCTTTCGGTTCCGGATTCCTCAGCCCCCAGCCCCCCGGGGCCGTCGGGATCGGGCCTATTCCGCAGGGGAGTTAATCCCGATACTGGGCCAACGAAAGTTGGTCCTTTTTCGTTTGTGGGATGCCGTTTGTTTGCGGGATGCCGTTCTCGCAAATGACGCGAGAGATTCGCCGGGGCGCCGCCGACCCTCTGTTTGAAATCTTCGAAGAAGCAGCCCGAATGGAGCCAATGGGGCGCGCATCCGCGCGACCCTCAAGGCCACTGATTCAAGGCAAGACTAGCGGAGTGCGGTGTAGGCGGCACCGAGCATGGCGCCCGGTTTTTCGCGACTGCCGTCCTGGACGTAGACGACAGCGGCATCGACGCCCTCGCGGGAAATATTTTCGAGCGGTACCGTCCAGCTTCCCGCAGTGCCGTTCCAGTCGCCCACCTTCAGCAGATTGCGCACCACGTTATGGTAGGTGACCTCCTGGCCGCGATTCTCGCCGCGCCCGATCATGATCGGAACAGCCTTCGAGACCGAACAAATCCAGATTTCGCCGCGGGCCGCCGCCGACGGCACCTTGCTGGCCGCCACCGAGACGTTGAGCAACTTGCCTGACAACGTCATTTTCACCGGCACCGACATCACACCGTCGGCCTTGCTCGTACTCATGATCGCACCGTCGATGCTGGCGCGATCGCTGCCGATCACCTGCGTCGACCCGTTGACGATCATCTGTGGCGTATAGAGATTGCGATCGCCGCGTACCTGCGAATAGGCTTTCTGCCGCGCGCTGAACCGCTTGTCCGCCAGCGTGTCCTTCCAGCCGAGATAATCCCAATAGTCGATCGGCAGGCTCAGCGCGATCACGGACGGATCCTTGGCGAGCTCGCCGATGATCTGGTCGGCTGGCGGGCATGACGAGCAGCCCTGCGAGGTGAACAGTTCAACCACCGCGCGTGGCTCGGCATGAGCAGGTCGGATGACGGCGATGATCGCGCAAACACCGAGCGCGCCAGACCATCGCGAGATACAACTATGAGCCATCATCGTTGTCATGCTGCGGACCGGCGGTGGCGATTATCCGTATTTGTACGGGGCATGATTTGATCCCAAAAAGCGCGCCCCAAACGCGCGAAAGCGGCCTTGTCTTAGGCCGCCTTCATGTTGCTCGCTACTCACTTCGAAGTGACACTGATCACAAAAGCGCGCTTCATGGCGTTTTCAAGCGACGTGGTTACCCGTTGCATTAAGCAGAACGCGTTAAACAAAACGCGTCAAACAAAAACGCGTCGAACAAAAGCCTGGAGCCCGGTTCTGACTTGACCAGAACCGGAAAAGCTCTAGGCGGCCAGTTTGCGCAGCACATAATGCAGAATGCCGCCATTCCGGTAGTATTCGAGTTCATCGAGGGTGTCGATGCGACACAGCAGCGGCACGCGCTGCAGCGAACCGTCGCCCGAGACGATCTCGGCCGTCAGGGTCTGGCGCGGCTTCAGGTCGCCCTGCAATCCACGGATGGTAACCCTTTCGTCGCCCTTCAGGCCGAGCGACGTCCATGATGTACCGTCCTCGAAGGTCAGCGGCAGCACGCCCATGCCGACCAGGTTGGAGCGATGGATGCGCTCGAAGCTCTGGCAGATCACGGCGCGGACGCCGAGCAGACGCGTGCCCTTTGCGGCCCAGTCGCGCGACGAACCGTTGCCGTATTCGGCGCCTGCGAACACCACCAGCGGCACGCCCTCCGCCTGGTACTTCATCGCCGCGTCGTAGATCGGCATCTGCTCGCCGTCGGGCCAGTGCTTGGTGAGGCCGCCTTCCGGAATGTTGCCGTCGGCGCCCTTGAGCATGAAGTTCTTGATGCGGATGTTGGCGAACGTGCCGCGCATCATGATCTCGTGATTGCCGCGCCGCGTGCCGTACTGGTTGAAGTCGGCCGGACGCACCTGGTGCTCGCTGAGGAATTTTCCGGCCGGCGAGGTCAGCTTGATCGCGCCGGCCGGCGAGATGTGGTCGGTGGTGATCTTGTCGCCGAACATCGCCAGAATCCGTGCATCGACGACGTCGCTGATCGGATCGGGTTGCTTCTTCATGCCCTCGAAGTAGGGCGGGTTCTGCACATAGGTCGAGCTCATGTTCCAGCGATAGGTCTCGCTCTCCGTCGTCTTGATCTTGCGCCAGTTGGTGTCGCCCTTGAACACGTCGGCATAGCGCTTCTTGAAGATCGTGGCGGTCACGAACTTCTTCATGTAGGCATTGATCTCCTTCGTGGTCGGCCAGATGTCCTTCAGATAGACCGGCTTGCCGTCCTTGCCGGTAGCAATCGGCTCAACGGAGAGATCCCT
>DATCXE010000481.1:0-11085 GCA_036565985.1 Bradyrhizobium sp. | reverse complement strand
GCTATCACGGCAAGCGCGACCTGAAGCCGCGGGACGAGTAGCGGCCGATGCGTGTCGTCGGGGGACGATTGAAGGGCCGAAATCTGGCCTCGCCTTCCTCGCGGGAGATCCGCCCGACGGCGGATCGCCTGCGAGAATCCGTGTTCAACATTCTGATCCACGCCTACGACAACCCGATCGAAGGTGCGCGCGTGCTCGATCTGTTTGCCGGCACCGGAGCGCTTGGCATTGAGGCGGTGTCGCGTGGGGCTGCATTCACGCTGTTCGTTGACAATGGCGCCGAAGCGCGCGCGCTGTTGCGTAATAATGTCGAGGCGCTCGGGCTCGGCGGAGTGACCAAGGTCTATCGCCGCGATGCGACCAATCTCGGCCCGGCGCATCCGATGGAGCCGTTCTCGCTCGCCTTCCTGGATCCGCCCTACGGCAAGGGTCTCGCGGAGAAGGCGCTGGCTTCGTTGCGTGATGGCGGCTGGCTGACATCAGGCGCGTTGCTGGTGGTGGAGGAGACGAAGGCGGCGGCGTTCGCGGCACCCGAGGGTTTCGAGGAACTGGAGCGCCGGGCGTATGACGATACGGAGTTCGTTTTTTTGCGCGGCCAGTGACCGCTGGTCCTGCAACCACATTCGTCGTCGCCCGGCTTGACCGGGCGATCCAGTACGCTGCGGCTTCTCGGTTGAATCGCTACCGTCTCTGGAATACTGGGTCACCCGCTTTCGCGGGTGACGACAAGTGAGTGCGTGGGGACAGTCAGCGTCTCCCGAACAGCTTCTCGATATCGCTCAACTTCAACTCCACATAGGTCGGCCGGCCGTGGTTGCACTGGCCGGAGTTCGGCGTGTCTTCCATCTCGCGCAGCAGCGCGTTCATCTCTTCCGGCTTGAGGCGGCGGCCGGCGCGGACCGAGCCGTGGCAGGCCATGGTGGCGGCAACATGCATCAAACGCCGCTCCAGCGGCAGCGCCTCGTCCCATTCGGCCATGTGCTCGGCGAGATCGCGCAACAATCCGGCCGCGTTCGCCTTGCCGAGCAGCGACGGCGTCTCGCGCACCGCCACCGCGCCGGGGCCGAAGGAGTCGATCGCAAGGCCGAACGATGCCAGCTCTTCGGCGCGATCGAGCAGCCTTTCGACGGTGGCCTCGTCGAGCTCGACGATCTCCGGGATCAGCAAAATCTGCCGCTGCACGCCGTTTTTCGCCAGAGATGCCTTCAGCTTCTCATAGACGATACGCTCATGCGCAGCGTGCTGGTCGACGACGACGAGGCCGTCGCGGGTCTGCGACACGATGTAGGTCTCGTGGATCTGCGTGCGCGCGGCGCCGAGCGGGCGGTCGAGCAGATCGGGGGAGGTTTGCGCCTCGAAGCGCACATCCGCGGTCGGCGTGCCGACATCGAACGCGGCCTGGCCCGCTTCCGCGAGCGCCGATGCCATCGCGCCGCCGAATGAAGGCGCGGGGCCAACCGGATAGGCCGGCGAACTGCGCCAGTCCCAGTTGGTCGGACGCGGCGCAAAGGACGGACGAAAGGCTGACAGCGCCGCGCCGTCGGTATTGGCGGCGGTGCGCCGGCCCTCGCGGGCGAGGCCATCCTTCAGTGCATGCACGATCAGCGCGCGGACGAGCCCGGCGTTGCGAAACCGCACCTCGGTCTTGGCCGGGTGCACATTGGCATCGACCTCGTGCGGTTCCAGCGTCACGAACAGCGCCACGACGGGATGGCGGTCGCGCGGCAGATAATCCGAATAGGCCGCGCGCACCGCGCCGAGAATGAGCTTGTCGCGCACCGGGCGGCCGTTGACGAACAGATATTGCCCGAGCGCGTTGGCGCGGGTGAGCGACGGCGCGGCGGCAAAGCCTTCGACCATGACGCCTTCGCGCTCGGCACGCACTTCGATCGCGCTGGGGCGAAAATCACTACCCAGGATATCGCCGAGCCGCGTCAGCCGGCCCGCTGCACCCGGCAGCGCCGCGGCCCAGGTCACCGGCGCGCGTTCCTCGCCGGCGAGCGTGAAGGCAATATCGGGGCGCGCCATTGCCAGCCGCCGCACCACTTCGCGGATCGCTTCGGCCTCGGTGCGGTCGGTCTTGAGAAATTTCAGCCGCGCCGGCGTCGCGTAAAAGAGATCGCTGACCTCGACGCGGGTGCCCTGCGACAGCGCGGCCGGCATGATCGGTGACTTCTCGCCGCCTTCGACCGACAGCGACCAGGCGTGCGGTTCGCTGCGATGCCGTGTGGTGATGCCGAGCCTTGCCACCGCGCCGATCGAGGGAAGGGCCTCGCCGCGGAACCCGAGCGTGCGGATGCGCAGCAGATCCTCATCGTCGAGCTTGGAGGTGGCGTGGCGGTCGACGGCAAGCGCGAGATCGCCATGGGTCATGCCGCTGCCGTCGTCGGTGATGCCGATCCGCCGCCGGCCGCCGCCATCGGTGAAGATGTCGACCCGGCTGGCGCCCGCGTCGATGGCGTTTTCGACGAGTTCCTTCACGACGCTCGCGGGGCGTTCGACCACCTCGCCGGCGGCGATGCGGTTGACGACCTGTTCGGGGAGCTGGCGGACGGGCATGGGGGCTGGCTGACGGGTCGATTCGAGACTGGGCCGCCATTCTAGGCGCTAGGGGCGGCAAATGCATGGGAAGAAGCCTGGTCAGCGCCGGGCTGGGGATGAAGGTCGACTATCGCCTTGAAGATACTGAGGTTCGCTCCCGGCGGGTCGTGATTGGGGATCAGACTCGGGATCAAGCCCGGGATCTGACTTGGGATTGTGAGGGCGCGTGGTCAGGTATATCGTTTAGAAAAATTATAATCTGACGGGAGAAATGCCATGTGCCATCTGTTCGCGCATCAGGCCCAACGCGACTATGAATCGCAGACCCGATCGCTGCGGATGGGCGGCCATTGCACCTCGATCCGGCTGGAAATGTCGTTCTGGGACACGCTGGAGGAGATCGCGGCGAAAGAGGGGATGAGCCTCGCAAAGTTCCTCACCACGCTGCACGACGAGGTCCTCGACCATCACGGCGAGGTCAAGAATTTTGCCTCGCTGCTCCGCTGCTCCTGCCTGATCTATCGCGCCAGGAGCGCGGTCGCCGTGCCGGAATTCAGTGGCAGTAGCCCTGCTATGCTCGACGCGGCAGAATAGGTTCTCCCCGATCGGAAAAGGAAAAGCGGCTCGGTCCGTGCACGACCGACCCGCTTCCGTTTGCGGAAACTAGTCTAGAGATCGTCAAAGCGTGCTCAGTATCACCATGCCGGGAGCCGCGACATTGAACGCAGCTCATTGAGCTTATTCGGCCGCAATCGTGTGCGCGGTCCCGCTTTGGCCTCGGCTCGTGAACACGAAGCCCTCGTAGCCCTTCTCTGCGACCTCGGCGCACTTTCTGCGGTATCCGCCAACGCCCTCAGGCCCGAGATAAGGCAAGAACCGGCGCGGCTTGCCTTCTATGTTGGCGCCCATGTACCAGGAATTGGTGCCGGGCATCAGGGTCGAATTCACGATCTCAGCGACATGGGCGCCCCATGCGTCCTGCGCCTGCGGGCTCGCCTCGATCGTTGTGAGTTTGTTTCTTCGCATGTGGGCAATGCATTCGGTGATCCACTCGACATGCTGCTCTATCGAGACCGGCATGTTCGACAGCACCGAGGGGCTCTGCGGGCCGGTGATTGTGAACAGGTTGGGGTAACCGGCGATCGCCAGGCCAAGATAGGTCTGCGGACCGTCCTCCCATTCCCGCGCCAGCGGCCTGCCGCCGCGCCCCTTGATATTGAGGTTCTTCAAGGGGCCGGTCATCGCGTCGAACCCGGTGGCGACGACGATGACGTCGAGCGGGTACTCCCTGCCGCCCGCGCGAATGCCGTTCGGCGTGATCTCCTCGATTGGTCCATCGGTGCTCGCATCCACCAGTGCCACGTTCTTCTTGTTGAAGGTCTCAAAATAGTTGGTGTCCAGCGGTTGGCGCTTGGTGCCGTAGGGATAAGTCTTGGGCGTCAACTTCTCCGCGGTCGCCGGATCGTTGACGATCGAGCGGATCTTGCGCTTGAGGTAGTCGGCGATGACATCGTTCGCCTCCTTGGAGAAGAACATGTCCTGATAGTTCGCGAGCCAGAAGGCGAAGCCTCCGGCGTCCCACATCTTGTCGAACTCCTGCTCGCGTTCCTCGGGCGTTGTTTCGAGCACCGCCTTCGGTATGAAGTTCAGCTCGAAGCCGAAGAAGGAATCCTTGATGCGCTGGCGGATACCGTCGTAATCGGCCTTGCGAGCCTTGGTCACTTCCGGATCGACCCGACCATTGCGTGCGGGCACGCAGAAGTTTGGCGTACGCTGGAACACCGTCAGATGCTTGGCCTGCTGCGCGATCTCCGGGATCGCCTGCACCGCCGTTGCCCCTGTGCCGATGACGCCGACACGCTTGGCGGTGAAGTCGACGCCATCATGCGGCCATCGGCTCGTGTGGTAACACTTGCCCGCAAAAGAGCTCAGCCCCTTGATCGGCGGCATGTTGGCGGTCGACAAGGCACCGACGGCCGGGATGACGAAGCGCGCGGTGACAGCGTCGCCCTTGTCGGTGCTCACAGTCCACAACTCGGTGGCGTCATCGAAGACGACTTCGACGACGCTCTTGCCAAACTGGATGTCAGGCTTCAGGTCGAAGCGCTCGGCGCAGTGCTCAAGGTAGCGCAGGATCTCGTCTTGCTCCGGATAGCGCTCAGACCAGTTCCATTCCTGCAACAGGTTCTTGTCGAACGTGTAACAGTAGATATAGCTGTCGGAATCGCAGCGTGCGCCGGGATAGCGATTCCAATACCAGGTACCGCCGACGCCGTCGCCGGCCTCGAACACCGTGACGTTCAGGTCAAGCTTGTCGCGTAGCGAATGCAGCATGTACATGCCGGAGAATCCGGCGCCGATGATGACGGCATCGAAGTCGGTTTTTGCGCCAGCCGCCTGGGATTGGCCTTGCACATTCGTCATGACTTTCCTCCCGTTGTGAGCACGCATTTCTGGTTCAGTCGTCTTCTTGCCATGCGTAGACGCCGACCTGCGCGAGCAGCAGGCATGCTGGTGGCACCATCGCAAAGCACGCGCTCACGACGCCGCCGCTCTCTCGTGAATTTCGAACACGTCGAGCCGTGGCGCAGTTAGGCCGTGCTCGCCCGGCACTACGCCGCGGCGCGTGCCTCGCCGGTCGCATAGGCGGCCGTCTCGAATTCCAAGTAGCCAACGAACGAAGTCGGGTCGCCAAACGGCAGGATCTGCGTCGCCCAATAGCCGCCGAACCCGTTCTTGCGGTCGATCCAAAAAAACAGGTTGGCGAGCCCGGCCCAGCCGATTGCTCCGGCTGGCCGGCCAGTCGGCGCGTCCTCGTCGTTCACCATGAAGGTGTAGCTCCAGGATTTCTTCAAGCCAGGGAAGAACTCGGCATCGTTCGACAGCGTCGGAATGACACCTGGCAGCATCGTGACGGCCTGGTGCGCTTGCAGGCCGTTGCGGACTGCGGTTTCTACCGTCTCTCGCTTCAGCACGCGGCCGTTCTGACCTGCGCCGTCGTTGAGCCACATGCGGATGAACTTCATGTACTCGCCGATCGAGCCGTAGAGTCCGTGGCCTCCCATATCGACTTCCGGGTTCGGGGGCAATTGCAGGTCGGGAAGGGGGGTCAGCGAACCGTTGGCCTCGCGCTGGTGAATGGCTGCGAGACGCTCGCGCATCGAGGGCGTCATCGAAAAGGCGATGTCCTGCATGCCGAGCGGCGCAAAGATCCGCTCCTTCATCACCTCGCCGAGGCGCTTGCCGCGGATGCTCTCGACGACCTGGCCACACCAATCGATGTTGCTGCCATATTCCCATTTGTCGTCGGGATCGAACAGCAGCGGCGTCATCAGCGACGCCTTCGAGCAGGTAATCACGCTTGGCTGGCCGTGCTCCTGCGCCAGGCGCAGGTAATTGGCGTTGAAGAAGTCGTAGCCAAGGCCGGCGGTGTGCAGCATCAGCATGCGGGTGGTGATATCGCGCTTCGGCGCTCGCAGCCTTGGCTTGCCGTCAGCGTCGAACCCGTCGAGCACCTCGAGCTTGCCAATGTCGGGAACGTAGGTTTTTGCCGGAGCGTCCAGGTCGAGCTTGCCTTCCTCGACGCATTGCAGGACCGCTGTCCCAGTGATCGCTTTTGTGGTCGAGAAGATAGCGAAGACGGTATCTGTCGTCATTGCCTGACCGGCGCCAAGGATGCGCTCGCCGGCGGCGCCTTCGTAAACGTTGGCCGAGCGATTCGTGATCATCGCCACTACGCCGGGAACGCGGTCCTTGCCAGTCACGACCTTTTGCAAGATCTCGTCACATGCACTTTTCAAGTTGTTACCCATAGACGTTCCTCCCGTTGCCAGTTTGATCCCGCGCTTCGCGCCGAATGACGTAAGCCGTTGCAACGTATTGAAGTTGGGTTCCAGTCTGATTGTCTCGACGCCAGTTTCGCGAACGAAAATCCACCGCAGCCGCAACAGCAATAGCGACTGGAGTTTGGAGAATGAGTTGGCTCCAGGTCTGCATCACATTTCGACCGAGCGTCTCGAAGCGTAGGCCGTTTTCTTGCGATCGGCCATGCATTTCCGTTGGGTCTTTTTTTGCAGAGGCAGGTCAGCGGTGCTGACACTTGATCTGTCGCGAAACGTTTCATAGGCGCTTTTGCGCCGTCTTTCTGGCTACGCTTCGCTAGAGCCCGGTTCTGACAAAATCAGGACCGGGCTCCAGCTTTTTGTTTGACGCTTTTTTCTACCGCAGATAATTCCACGCAATCTGAGTAGACTTTGATTGCTACGTGAACCGGCGCCCACCCGGATCAAGTCCGGGGCAGGCTTTCGTTCGAAAACGCTCTACCTAGATCTCCTTGCGCTGCATTGCGCCGGCGATGTGGTCCGCCTGCCGGATCGCAAGGGCTACGATTGTCAGCGTCGGATTGCAGGCCGCGCCGCTGGTGAACTGGCTGCCGTCGGAGACGAACAGGTTCTTGACGTCGTGGGCCTGGCCGAACTTGTTCACCACGCCATCCGCAGGCTTTTCACTCATCCGGTTCGTGCCGAGGTTGTGCGTGCTCGGGTAGGGCGGCGTCGGGTAGGTCACGGTGGCGCCGACCGCCTCGTAGACGGCGGCACCCTGCTTGTAGGCGTGGTCGCGCATTGCGATGTCGTTCGGATGATCGTCGAAGTGCACGCTCGCCACCGGCATGCCGAACTTGTCCCTGGCCTTCGGATCCAGCGTGATGCGATTGGTTTCCTGCGCCATGTCCTCGCCGACCAGCCACATGCCGGCCATCCGCGGATAGGATTCCATCGCTGATGTGAAGGAACGTCCCCATGCGCCGGGGTTGAGAAATGCCGCCATGAACGGCACGCCGATCGACAGCGTCTCCATCTCATAGCCGCCGACGAAGCCGCGTTTGGGATCGTTCTTCGCTTCGTCACGGATGATGCCGGCCATGGTGGTGCCGCGATACATGTGCACGGATTTCTCGAATGCCGCATACACGCTGCCGGTCATGTGCCGCATGTAGTTGCGGCCGACCTGCCCGGACGAGTTGGCGAGGCCGTTCGGGAACATGTTCGAGGCGCTGTTGAGCAACAGCCGCGGGCTTTCGATCGAGTTGCCCGCGACCGCTACGACGCGTGCCTTCTGGCGCTGCATCGCGCCGCTCTCGTCGGCGTAGACCACGCCCGTCACCTTGCCGGACGCGTCGTGCTCGATCTTGATCACCATGCTGTTGGGGCGCACCTCGAGATTGCCGGTGGCTTCGCCGCTGGGGATCTCGGTGTAGAGCGTCGACCATTTGGCGCCGGACTTGCAGCCCTGGAAGCAGAAGCCGATCTGCTGGCAGGCGCCGCGCCCGTCGCGTGGCGCGCTGTTGATCGCCATGTTGCCGGTGTGCACGGTCTTGTAGCCGAGTTTCTTCGCGCCGGCCTCCATCACCTTGAAATTGTTGTTGCCGGGCAGTCCCGCAATGCCGTTGGTGCGGGTAACGCCCATCTTGTCCTCGGCCTTGGCGTACCACGGCTCCAGTTCGGCGAGCGTGATCGGCCAGTCCAGCAGGTTGGCGCCGGTGATGCCGCCATAGGTGCTCTTGACCTTGAATTCGTGCTCGTCGAAGCGCAGCGAGGCGCCGGCCCAGTGCGTGGTCGAGCCGCCGACCGCCTTGACGATCCACGCCGGAAGGTTCGGAAAGTCCTTTGCGACGCGCCAGCTTCCGGATGTGGTGCGCATGTCGGACCAGGCGAGCTGGGAAAAGCTCTCCCATTCGTCGTTGACGAAGTCCTGCAGCTCGATGCGCGATCCGGCTTCGAGGATCACGACCTTGACGCCTTTTTGCGCCAGCTCGTTGCCGAGCGTTCCGCCGCCGGCGCCTGAGCCCACGATCACGACCACGCCGCTGTCATTCAGATCGAATTTTGCCATGTTGAATTCCTCCCTGTTCGTTGACCGCGGCGTTAAGCCTTCGGGAGCCAGTCGATATCGGCGAAGCCGCGCTTGATGTAGCCGCCGTACTCGGCGGACGAGCCCTCGTAGCCGAACTTCGGCCAGAGCTCCTTCTGGTTATAGAGGGAGACGATGAGGTCGCCGCGGACCTTCTGGAAGAACGGAGTTTGCTCGATCTGCTGCAGCAGCACGACGCGTTCGGTTTCCCAGGGCACCTGGGCATAGGGAACCTTGTGACGGTCGTTCGCCGCTTTATCGAGCTGGGCGACGCCGTCATTGATCAGCACCTTCGTGGCCGGATCCTTTGCCGCCTTGCCGTCCCACGGCTTGATGGCGGTGATGTAGTAGCTGTCGCCCAGGAAGTCGTGCGGATAGATATCGCGGGCGACCTTCACCAGCGTCTTGAGCGTCGCCGGCGTCAGCGTGGTGGCGTCGTCGGCCCAGGCGTCGCTGATGCTCAGGCCCGCGCTGCTCGCAATCGCTGCGGCCGGCACCGCCGTGGCCGCGCCCTTCAGAAAGACGCGGCGGTCATATTTGCTTCGACGATCGACTTCTCTCATTGGTGTCCTCCCTGGAATGCTTGTTGATTGCGATTAACCGAAGCGTCCACCCCGCTGGATTACCTCGATTTTGTAACCGTCGGGATCGGCGACGAAGAAGAAGCGCGCCAGCGTCCTGCCGTCATGCTTGAAGTCGCGCAGCGGCCCGGGCGCGAGATTTTCGCGCGCGAATCTTTCGTGTTCGGCGTCGACATCATCGACGACGACCGCGAGATGGCCGTAGCCGTCGCCCAGCGAATAAGGCTCCTTGCGATCGAAATTGACGGTCAGTTCGACCTCGAACGGCGAGGAGGGGTGACGAAGGTAGATCAGCGCGAAATCCGCAAACTTGAGATGATCGGCGATCTCGAGCCCGAAGGCGCGCGCGTAGAAGTCCAGCGACTTCGCCTCGTCGAACACGCGGATCATGGAATGAACAGGCTTTGCCATTCAGTTCAGCTCCTTCAGGTAAGCGATGATGGCCGCGCGGGTTTCCGCCTTGGGCTGGCGGTAGGCCATGTTGGAGCCCGGGATCGTCGCCTGCGGATTGGTGAGGTAGGTATCGAGCCTGGCGTCATCCCAGACGAAGCTGGCCTCGGTGAAACCGGCGGAATAGCGGAAGCCGTCCGCCTTGCCGGCCTGCCTGCCGACGATCCTGAACAGCGACGGTCCCTGGCGAACCGGGTCGGAAAGGTTGGTGGTATGACAGGTCGCGCATTGCTGCTTGAACAGCGTCGTTCCATCCGCAGGCTTGGGGGCGGGCAACGGCATCTGCGCGCCGGCCGTCGTTGCGACAAGCAGCGCGGCGCAACATCCCAGACCGATTGCCCGTGTCGTGCGCAGCGTCGTCATGAGTTCCACCATCGGTGTGCGCAGACTGTAGGTCGCGAAAAATTGGCGGTGGTAGTAGCGGGCTGTTTCACGGCAGAACAAAAGCGGGCGCGCTGCTGTTGCAATTTTCGACCTTGCGTTCGCAAGTGCCGAGGTTCCAGCCGCCGCATATGCGTTCGGTCCGTGACCAGCGTTCGCAAAATGACCCTGAAATCCCTGCACGATCACCACATCGCGCGGGTTGCATGGCGGATGCGCCGTTCGCCCCACGCGTGATCCGGCGACGAGCAGTTCGGTGCGAACGGCACGTGAAGCAGGCCGAACCGCTCGTCGTCGCCCAAATCTTGGAGACATGGATGAAGCTAGTGAAAACCTCGGCGATCGCAGTTGCAATCTCGGCTCTGCTGGCCGGTCCGGTTCTGGCGCAAGGCGCCCCGTCCGACGCGAAGGTCCGCGGCGGCGCGCAGGGCAAGACCCACATGCAGGGCGGTGCATCCGGCAGCGCCGACGAGGATATCAACGCGGACGCCACCGGCCGCAAGGCTGGCGCGACCGCGAAGTCCGGCATGAAGGCCACGGTCGGGACCGGCAGCGGAAAGGTCACCGGCGGGGCCATCGCTCCGGCGACGGGCCGCTAATTCTCCACGAGGAGGAGCCCGTGTCTTCCACGGGTTTGCCCGCCAAAACAGAAACTCCGGCCGCGCGGCGGCCGGAGTTGTCCGGATCGGGGTGGCTCAATCGTCGAAGCGCGCCGTGTTGCGTTTCGCCTTGACGTCGCTGCGGCGCTTCTTGCCTTCGAGACGCCGCTGCTTCGATCCGAAGGTCGGCTTGGTCGGCCGCCGCGGCGTCGGCCGGATGAGGGCTTCGCGCAGCAGTTCAAGCAGGCGGTCGATCGCATCGGCCCGGTTGCGCTCCTGGGTGCGGAAGCGCTGGGCGTGGATCACGATCACGCCTTCCTTGGTCATGCGCTGGCCGGCAAGCCGGTTCAGCCGCAGCGCCGCATCCTCCGGCAGCGTGATCTTGCGGGTGTCGAAACGCAGTTGCGCCGCCGTGGCGAGCTTGTTGACGTTCTGCCCGCCGGGGCCGGAGGCGCGGACGAAGGCAATTTCGATGTTGTCTTCGTCAATCGTGAGGTCGCGGGCAACCCGCAGCATGGCGTTCACCGGGGGCAAGGAGAATCGGCGGGCACCATAGCGGTTTTGCGGGAAAGTTGCTTTGCCGCGCCCTATTCCCTCTCCCGCTTGCGGGGAGGGCCAGGGTG
>DATCXE010000470.1:0-3492 GCA_036565985.1 Bradyrhizobium sp. | reverse complement strand
CGACCGTGTCGCCGATTACCAGAAGATGGTCGCGCAGCTCCGCAACGCCAGCATCCGCGCCGAGCTCTATCTCGGCAATCCCAAGAACATGGGCAACCAGCTCAAATATGCCGACCGTCGCAATTCGCCTTGCGTGATCATCCAGGGCTCGGACGAGAAGGCGCGCGGCGAAATTCAGATCAAGGACCTGATCGAGGGCGCCAAGGCGGCTGCCGCGATCGCCTCCAACCAGGAATGGCGCGAGACGCGGCCGGCGCAGTTTTCATGTGCTGAAGGCGACATCGTCGCGAAAGTGCGCGAAGTGCTGGCGCGCCATGACGTGAAGTGGAACTAAAGTCCTCATGGTGAGGAGGCGCCCTTGCGCCGTCTCGAACCATGAGGACAATAAGGCCATCCTTCGAGACGCGGCCAAGAGGCCGCTCCTCAGGATGAGGACTGAGTTTGTGGCGAACGAAACGTAGCAAGAGCAAGGGAGAAACCAGAATGCCTGAGATCACCGTGAGCATGGCCGCCGGCCGCACCGACGAACAGAAGGCCGGCATGATGCGCGACATCACCCAGGCGCTGGTCAAGAACCTCGGCGTCGACGCCGATGCGGTCGTGATCCAGATCAACGAAGCGCCGCTCGCCCACAAGATGAAGGGCGGCAAGACGTTCGTGGAGCGCGCGGCCGCGGCGAAGAAGTAGCGCGGTATTTCACCCTCCCCTGGAGGGGGAGGGTGAAAGGCATTCCATGGACGCACGCGACTTCATCAAAATCGGCATGAGCGCCGAGCGGACGCTGGTCGTGCCGGCCGAGCGCACGGTCGGGCATTTCGTGCCCGGCATGCCGATGGTGTACGCGACGCCGATGATGATCCTGGAAATGGAGATGGCGTCCGGCGATGCCATCCGCGGTTCGCTGCAGCCGGGCTGGGTCACGGTCGGCACTGAAGTAGATATTCGCCATCTGGCGGCAGCGCTGGTCGGTGCAACGGTGCGGGCCACGGCAAGCGTGATCGCGGTGGAGCGTCGCGTGATCCGCTTCGAGGTCGCGGCGTTCGAAGGCACGCGCAAGCTCGGCGAAGGCCGCCACGCCCGCGGGCTGATCAATGTTGAGAGTTTCAACAAAAGACTTGTGGGGAAGTAGCCGCGATCGGGATCTCGTAGGAGGGGTAGAGCGAAGCGAAACCCATCATCTCTCCCGACGCCGCATTGATGGATTTCGCTTCGCTCTACCCAACCTACGGCATCTACGCTTCCAATTACTTCGCCAATTCCCTCGAGCGCTTCGTCGCTGCCGCAATCGCGCGGATCATCAGCGGCTGCAGGCCGTCCACGGCCATCAGCACTTCGAGCGCGGCGGCGGTGGTGCCGCCGGGCGAGGTGACGTTCTGGCGCAGCGTTGCGGAATCAAGATCGGAGCGATGCAGCAGTTCGCCGGAGCCTGCGACCGTCTCGCGCGCGAGCTTGGTCGCGAGCTCGGCGGGCAGGCCGGCCTCGACACCGGCGCGCGCCAGTTCCTCGGCGAGCAGGAAGACATAGGCGGGCCCGGAGCCGGACACGGCGGTCACCGCGTCCATCAGGCTTTCGTCATCCACCCATTCGACCGAACCGGTGGCGCGCAGCAGCGCGTCGGCGGTGGCGCGTTGCGCGGCGCTGACACTGTTTGCCGGCACGGCAACCGTAATGCCGCGGCCGATCGCGGCCGGCGTGTTCGGCATGGCGCGAACCACCATGCCGCCGCAGACCTGCTCCAGCGCCGCGATGTTCGTGCCGGCCATGATCGAGACAACGAGCGTATTCGGTCCGACCAGCTTCTTCAGCGCCGGCCCCGCTTCGCGGAACGTCTGCGGCTTCACCGCCACCACCAGCGTATCGGTGACGCCGGCGTCTTTCGGATTGAGGCGGACGCCCCTGGCGGCGAGCGCCTTGATTTCATCGGACGGAGAGGGCTCGATCACCATCACACGGTTCGCGTCGAGGCCGCCGGCCAGCCACCCGGTCAGCATCGCGCCGCCCATCTTGCCGGCGCCGGCCAGCGCAATGGTGCCTTTGAGGTGGGTGAGCGAATTAGCTACTGTGATCGACGACGACATCAGAAATACTCTCTCGTCGTCCCTGCGAAAGCAGGGACCCATAACCACAGTCGGTTCTAGTGAAGCGAGAGAAGGGCCACAAGCAGTTTGCTTGAGCCGCGAGGTCACGGAGTATGGGTTCCTGCTTTCGCAGGAACGACGGCGAGTATGTGGAAGCCTACGCCTCACCCTCGGTATCGAACATCGCCGCGCTCATGGCTTCCGACGCCGTTTTACCCGCCCAGACCACGAACTGGAACGCGGGGTAGTAGCGCTCGCAGGCGTGGATGGCGCCGACCAGCATGGACTCGCATTGGGCGGTCGAGGCGGTCAGTCCGCCCGGCAGCACGAGCGCCTGCCGGTACATGATCATGCCGGTGTGGGTCCAGATGTCGAAATGGCCGATCCATAATTGCTCGTTGACCGCCGCGATCAGCCGCTGCACTTCCGCGCGCCGCGCCGGCGGGATCTTCATGTCGAACGCGCAGGCCAGATGCAGCGCCTCGATCTCGGCCATCCACGTGAAGGAGAGTTGATAGTCGGTCCAGTCTCCCCTGGAGACGATCGTGACTTCATCCTCACCGGAGCGCTCGAACGCCCAGTTGTTATCGGTAGCGATGTCCTCGACCACCCCGAGCGGGTTGATCGGAGATTCAATGATGCCTTCGAGGAGGGACATGCCGTCTCGACCTTGTTTCTTGAATTCTTCTGATACTCACGGGCAGCAGCGTGCCTGAACTCATGCATCGCTGCCGATTGCAATTCCCGTTCGCCTGGTTCCCGGGGCCTGCCGAGGTTCAAGTGATGTGATTTGCGGAATCTGCGCAACTCACCCCTGAGTCCGTCCACAGGCCAAAGCGCCGTCGTCCACAGTTGATCGCGGTTACAAATCTTAATGAGAACAAACCGGAATCAGATTCCTGGATCAAGGAATTTTGCCGCCACAATGGTTAATGCGTGGTTAATTGTGGTTGTTCGGCCTTGAACGGGCCTGCTGGACTCTATCTTCGGCGCTATCGCTCGCGCGCAACGAGGGGGCATGCCTCGATCGCGGTCCCGAGCCAGGCGCCCTCGATCTCGACGCAGGACTTCGACGCATCTACCTGAAGACCATAGCGTTCGAGCAACTGCTCGCGGATCGGCTTGCCGCGCGTGTGCAGTCCCCATGCGCCGCCCGGCAGCGGATTCTTCAGCGCGGTGCGGATGCGGCGATCGAACTCGCCATCCGGCACGATAGGCATCGCGATGTCGGCGATCTGGTAGAACCGCGACGCTGGCGGCAGCACGGTGGCGACATAGGCCAGCGGCTTGTCGAGAAGGAAATAGGCCGCGGGCTCCTCAAGCGGTTTTGCGATGGCGGGATTGTAGGGGGTGGACCACGGACGGCGAAACCAGTCTCCGGGTTGCGACCACAGCGCGATCAACACGGCGGTGG
>DATCXE010000459.1:0-5140 GCA_036565985.1 Bradyrhizobium sp. | reverse complement strand
GGCTTCCGCCTGCCCATGCCGGCGCGCCGGCGGCCGCCAGCGCGGTTCTCTCGGCCGTGGTCGTCAAGGGCTCGTTCTTCCTCGTCGTGCGGCTCTGGTTCGACGTCATGCCGGGGATGCTCGGTGGGGCCGGCGCGCAACTGTTCGGCGCGCTCGGGGCTGCGGCAATCATCTTCGGCAGCGTCGTCGCGCTGCAACAGCAGCGGCTCAAGCTCCTGATCGCCTATTCGACGGTCGCGCAGATCGGTTACCTGTTCCTGATTTTCCCGCTCGCCCTCGACGCGTCGGCACAGCTCCAGGGCGGCGGCGCTTTGACCGGCGGCATCATCCAGGCGATATCGCACGCGACCGCGAAGGCGGCCATGTTCATGGCGGCCGGACTTATCTATGCCGCGCTCGGCCACGACCGCATCGCCGAACTCGGAGGGATCGCAAGGGCACTCCCGATGACGATCTTCGCATTCGCGCTCGGCGGTGTGTCCTTGATCGGATTACCTCCGAGCGGCGGCTTCCTGGCGAAATGGCTATTGCTCGAGGCGACGGTCGCGACCGGGCAATGGTGGTGGGCGATCGTGATACTCGCGGGAGGCCTCTTCACAAGCTGCTATATGTTCATCGTCCTGTCGCGCGCGGTTGCGCCGCCGAGTGCGCCTCTCAAGCTCCGCGTCGCCGTGCCGAAATATCAGGAAGCAGCGGCGCTGGCGCTGGCGTTGATATCGCTGTTGCTGGGTCTGGTCGCGCTTGGCCCTATCGATATTGTTGAAGTGGGCCGTCTCGACCCGATCATGGCTGGTTCCCGATGATCGGACAAACAACCTTGCTTGCGAGCGCCTTCGTCGTTCCCCTCGGCATGCTCCTGCTCTGTCTCTGGCCGCAGGTGCTGAACCGGATGCCCTCGCTGCTGGCGTTCGCCCCGTTCCCGGCGCTGGCCGCGGTACTGCTCGTCGCCACCGATTCTTCGCTGGCAATCGGTTCGGCACGCTTCCACCTGACTTTCGCCATGGACCGTCCTGGCGCCATGCTGCTGGGCGTTTCGGCGCTGTTGTGGATCGCAGCGGGTGCCTATGCGTCGCAGTATCTGCAGAGCCGGCCGAACCACGGGCGATTTGTGGTGTGCTGGTTGATGGCGCTGACCGGCTGCATCGGCGTGTTTCTGGCCGCCGACATGGTCGGCTTCTATTTTCTTCTCGCACTGCTCACGCTCGGCGCTTGCGGTCTCGTCATCTACCACGAGACGCCGAGCGCGTGGCGCGCCGGCGCGGTCTATATCGGGCTCGCCCTGCTGGCCGAAGCCTTCCTGCTGATGGCGTTCGTGCTGCTGGCCGCGCAAATCCCTGGCGACAGCCTGTTGATCCGCGACGCCGCCGCAGCGCTGCCGGCCTCGCCTCAGCGCGATCTGATTCTTGCCTTGTTGATTGCCGGCTTCGGCATGAAGGCGGGCCTCGTGCCATTTCACTTCTGGATGCCACTGGCATACTCCGCGGCGCCGACGCCGGCTGCCGCTGTGTTGAGCGGTGCGGTGGTCAAGGCAAGCATCCTTGGCATGATCCGGTTCCTGCCGCTCGAAATCGCCCTGCCCGATTGGGGCACGGCGCTCGCGGCCGCAGGGCTATTTGCAGCGCTCTACGGCGTCGTGATCGGAATCACGCAGCGCAATCCCCGGGTCGTGCTGGCGTATTCAAGTGTCAGCCAGATGGGATTCATTATCGCGATCATCGGCATGGGGATGCTCACGGGCGATGGCCGCGCTGCGCTGGGCGCAGCTTTCTATGCTGCGCACCACGTCCTGGTGAAGGGCGCGCTGTTCCTGTCCGTTGGCGTCATCGCCGCCACCGGCAGGCGGCGGCTGTGGCCGATGCTGCTGCCCACGGCAATCATTGCCGTGGGTCTCGGCGGCCTCCCGCTCACCGGCGGCGCATTGGCGAAATTCGTTGCCGACGAGTTGCTTGGAGACAGCACCGCAAGCACGATTGCAACGCTGTCTGCGATTGGCACAACGCTGCTGATGCTTCAGTTCCTGCGCCACCTTGCGAACACGGCATCGCAAGACCCGCAAGCGACGGCAGCCGCGGGACTCGTCTGGCCCTGGCTCGCTACCGCGGTCGTTTCACTGGTCGTGCCGTGGACGCTGTATCTGACGGTCCCGCGGGGAACGCTGCCTGATCCGCTTTCCGCCGCGGTGCTATGGAAGGCGCTTTGGCCCGTTCTGCTGGGCGGCGCCCTGGCGATGGCGCTGTGGCGTTGGTGGCGCTCGTTGCCACAGATTCCCAAGGGAGACATCATTGTGGCGCTGGATGGGGGCGTCCGGCTCGCAGTCACGTGGGGCAAGGCGCTGGAACGAACGGACGGCGTTCTTCGCCAGTGGCCGACGGCCACCGTGTCGCTGCTGATACTCACCGTCGCGCTGGGTGCCGCGGTGCTCACGCGATGAAACGGTACACCTTGATCAATCGGGGTATTCATCCGCGCAAGTCAGGGTTTCTTCCTATCAACTCTCGCACAACGCATCGGCAGGATAGTCGCGATCAAAGTTCCGGGTTCCCGTGAGTACATCATCGATGCAGCATGATTGCAGACAACAGCGACAGAGAGCCGCCGGCTTCACTCGACGGTCGATCTCCAGCATTCGCGTGTGGGCGGTGGCACTTGCGTTCCTGGTCGTTCTGCCCGGCGCGGCAACCGCGCAATCGCGGCCGCCATTTCGGATCGGCGGATTGACATGCAACACCGACCCAAGGGTCGGACTGGTCCTTGGCTCGCGGCAGGATATGCGATGTGTGTTCGTTGCGAACGCAACGGGCCGGCAATACGTCTACAGAGGCACGATCAGGCGTATTGGCGTCGATATTGGCGTGACAAGAGGAGGAACGCTGTTTTGGGCTGTCTTTGCGCGAAACAGCCAGATCGGTCAGGGCACGCTCAGAGGAAACTACGTAGGTGCCAGCGGCAATGTTGCGCTCGGTCTCGGTCTCGGCGCCAAGGTGCTGATCGGCGGATCCCGCCGTACGATAACGTTGCAGCCGTTGTCGGTCGAAGGCCAGATCGGATTGAATTTGGCGTTGGGCATAGCAAATCTCACCTTGCGATGATTTGCGCCGGTCGCCGGCTCACCTATTGTATGGGCCGGGCGGTCGCTGCCGCGGCGGGAATGCCCTCGCCGATCCGTCCGGTCATGTAGGGAAAGAACGGGTTTGACGACGCCCGCATCAGCGAGTCGAGGCTGGCGATCAGGACATTGCGTTCGCCCCGTGGCGCCAGAGTTCCGAGATTCTCTCCGAAATTCTCGGACGGGTCGGGTTCGGCTCCGTAGAGACTGTCGCTGACGGGAAACGGCAGCGCGACGTGCGACAGCGAATAGAATCCCCGCGGATACGATAGCCCGAGCGGTCGCGACGTCTCGACCTCACTGCCAGCTTCCGTCACGCGCTCGATCACATCGTCATGATTGTCATCGGCATTGGTGATGATGGTGAGGCGATAGCGCCGCGTGCCACTCGGCACGATACGCGCGAGAGCGGTATCGGCGCTGGAGCGGAGCAGTGGACCGAACTTGGCCGTGCGGTTGACATCGAACAGCACCAGTTCGTGGCCGTTCTCGGGAAGCTGCGCATAAAGCGCCGATACGATGGCCCGCGTACTCACCGTGAAATCGATCAACGATTGAAAGGTGAGGATCGGCGGCAATTGTCCCAGTTTGCCCTCGCGAGCATAGCGAGCGATCCGCTCCTGCAGATCTCGCGTTAGACGATACGATTGACGCGCGCCGTTGACAGGAAACGAATTGTATTTGAACGGATTGAACTCGGGCACGATGCCAAGCCAGGCCGCCTTGGCGAAGGCGGGCAACAACGCCGGCAAGCCTGCCAGGCCGGCATACCGTGCGATGCGCGTGATTCCGACCATGGGCGAAATCAGTACGAGGCGATCCGGCCGAGCCAGTTTTTCGTCGCTGATGGAATCGAGCGCATACATCAACGCCAGTGCGCCACCGTTGGAGAACCCCACCAGATGCAACGGCGCGGACGGCCCGGTGCGGGCGCGCGCCTCGCGCACTGCGAGCCGCGTCGCGGCCATCCAGTCTTCCCACTCCACGTCGGTCAGCGCGGCAGGGACCGTGCCATGTGCCGGCATCCTCGGCACGATAGCCACGAACCCCTGGTCACGGTAGAAGCGCGCAATATGGCGCTGACTGTAGGGGGAATCCGTCAGGCCATGCAGAAGCACGACGGCACCGACCGGTTTTCCCTTCGGCTCGAGCACAAAGGAACGATTGAAATCCTGCACAAAATGCCCTGGGTAGATCGGACTACCCTCAAAGTACCGATTGGCCGGCACGCGTTCGGTCGCGTCGAGTTTCCGGGAAACTTCGCGCCGGACATCGTCGAAGATCCTGGCCTCGGCTGCCAGATATTCCGTCCAGTTCGCCGCCTCGAGTTTTTCCGTGCGCAGTTCATGCGGAACGTAGGTATGCCAGGGCTCGAGCGGCAATCCCCTCTGCGAATCGTAAATGCGGATGGCAAGGAACGTCAGCAGGGCCACGCCGACCAGCGCCCCGGTAATTTTCGCGTATCTGAACACTTTCGCTCGCATGATCGAAACTCTCCAACGGCGATGATGCTGCGAAACTGCACCATAGAGCAACCGGAAATGTCCCGCGGGCCTATCCGCTTCACACCTGCGCGCGCTTCATTCTAGAAGGAGCCAAACATCGAGCCCAGGACGATCACCGCCACCAGAGCGATGAGTGCGCTGACAATCCCGACCATGACGATATCGAGATAACTTTCGCGATGCGTCGAGCCGCAGACGGCGAGCAGCGTCACGACAGCACCATTGTGCGGCAGGCTGTCGAGGGTACCGGAGCCAATCGCAGCCACCCGGTGCATCAGCGCAGGATTGATGCCCTGCTCTGCAGCGATGCGCATATAGGTGTCGCCAAGGGCATCCAGCGCGATCGTCATGCCACCCGAGGCCGACCCAGTCAGGGCGGCGAGCACGTTGGTCGCCACCGCAAGCGAGACCAACGGTCCGCCTCCAATTGAAAGCACCCAATCGCGCACCGCCGCAAACGCGGGCAGCATCGCGACGACGGCGCCGAAGCCCACGAGGCTGGCGACACTGAACGCCGGCAGGACGGAGG
>DATCXE010000444.1:0-3789 GCA_036565985.1 Bradyrhizobium sp. | reverse complement strand
TCGTAATGGATCGAAATCTCGCCGCCCTCCTGCACGCCGGTGTCGTTGCGGATGGTGATACCGTCATGGCTTGCCTCGGCCGGCGGGCGGTATTTCACCAGACGGCCAATCGACGGCAGGAAGTTGCGGAACGGATCCTCGGCATAGACGCGCGATTCCACCGCCCAGCCGGTGAGCGCCACATCCTTCTGCGCGATCGCGAGCTTTTCGCCGGCAGCAACCCGGATCATCTGCTCGACGAGATCGATCCCGGTCACCAGTTCGGTGACGGGATGCTCGACCTGCAGGCGCGTGTTCATCTCCAGGAAGTAGAAGCTCTTGTCCTGGCCGGCGACGAATTCGACGGTGCCGGCGGAATCGTAATTCACGGCTTTCGCCAGCGCGACCGCCTGCTCGCCCATCTTGCGGCGGGTGCTTTCGTCCAGCAGCGGCGACGGCGCCTCCTCGATGACCTTCTGGTTGCGGCGCTGGATCGAACATTCGCGCTCGCCGAGATAGATCACGTTGCCATGCTTGTCGCCGAGCACCTGGATTTCGATGTGGCGGGGATCGACGATGAATTTTTCGATGAAGACGCGGTCGTCGCCGAACGAGGATTTCGCTTCCGCCTTGGCGAGGTTGAAGCCTTCGGCGACCTCGGCCTTCGAATGCGCGATCCGCATGCCCTTGCCGCCGCCGCCGGCGGAGGCCTTGATCATCACGGGATAGCCGATCTCGTCGGCGATCTTCACCGCGTGCTTTTCGTCCTCGATGACACCGAGATGCCCCGGCACGGTCGAGACCTTGGCCTTGGCGGCGGCCTTCTTGGATTCGATCTTGTCGCCCATCGCGGCGATGGCGCCCGGATTGGGGCCGATGAAGACGATGCCGGCGGCCTCAAGCGCGCGTGGAAACGCCTCGCGTTCGGACAGGAAGCCGTAGCCGGGGTGCACCGCCTGCGCGCCGGTCTTGCGGCAGGCCTCGACGATCTTGTCGATCAGCAGATAGCTCTCGGCCGCCGCCGGCGGGCCGATCAGCACGGCGTCATCGGCCATTTCCACATGAAGCGCGTCGCGGTCGGCCTCGGAATACACGGCTACCGTCTCGATCCCCATACGGCGCGCAGTCTTGATGACCCGGCAGGCGATCTCGCCGCGATTTGCGATCAGAATTCTTTTGAACATGTTCTTCTTGCTTAAGCCTTGGGCAGGATCCTCACCCGCAATGTGACATGCGGGATGGCGGGCAACAAACCCGTGGTACAGCAAAAATCGGTGGAGGCAACGGTCTCGTAACAGCGGGACGCGCGGGATGCCGGCCGTTCACCCCGAATAGGCGTTGAACCGGCCCCGCGCATAGGCGTGGCTGACCGCCTTCATCAGTTCGCCGACCTCGGTTTCCAGATACTCATTGGCAACGATCAGCGCGCGGATCGTCGCCCTCAGATCGCCGCCGCAGGCCGAAATGGCCTGATCCACCGCGGATTCCAGTTCGCCAGTCTCTTCGGGTTTCGGCTGTGAAGAGGACGACATGAGTTATTCCGTGTGGGGCGACACCGCTTATGTTCCTATTTTGTTCTCATGAAGTCAATGATGCTCTCCTCCCTTTTAGTAGGAGCTTCAATGTCGGGAGGACGATCAAATGGATTTATCGGCGATCATCAGACGAGCAGTTGAAATCGGCGACCAGCATGGCTTCATCACATTTGACCATATTAACGAACTCTTTAACGAGCTCCTGCCGTCGTCTGCCCACAGGCTTGAGCCCGAGGCGATCGAGTCTCTCCTCAATGCTCTGAGCGACCGGGGAATAGATGTCAGGGAGGCGTAAGACCGCCACGCTTGGTTCCTTGACGCCAGCATGTGCTAGAACGCATCGGTGTGAAATCTATTTGAAGTGAAACAGATGCGGTCACGAATTGTCCTGGTTGCGGCGCTGCTTTCCTCATTGCTCCCTGTCACCCAGAGTTCGGCCACCACCGCCATGGTCCGCGATGGCGGCACGCTGCAATTGGGCAACATCACCTACCGGCTCGACGGCATCGACACGCCTGCGTTCGACCAGCTCTGCATCGACGAACACGCCGACGTCTGGACCTGTGGCATCGAGGCCCGCGATCAGCTGGCGAAACTGATCGGCAACCGTCCGGTGCGCTGCGACGATCTCGGCGCGGATCCCGCTTACAAGAAGCGGCGCATCGGCGCCTGCGGGGTCGAAGGCGAGACGGCGAGCCTGAGCCAGATGATCATCCGCAGCGGATTTGGCCTTGTCGACGCCTCCGCCGGAGGCCGCTTCCAGGCGGACGAGGCGCGCGCCAGGGAAGATCGCCTAGGACTATGGAAAGGCTGCTTCATTGCGCCGCAAGAGTTCCGCCTCGGGAAAAAGGATGCGACGCTGGTCGGCGGCGCATGCCGCCCCGACCGCGATCGCGAAATCCGTGAGGCCTTGTTCCCCGAAGATCTCGTGATGCCCGCGAGTTGCAACATCAAGGGCAAGTACGCCGTCCGCGCGCGCGTCACAGGGAATCTCGGCATCTATCATTTGCAGGCGTGCCGCTCCTATCCGGGCCTCGGCAACCCCGACCGCTGGTTTTGCACCGAGGACGACGCCCAGGCAGCCGGGTTCCGCCGGGCTTACAATTGTCGTCCGCCAACCAAGAGCAAATGAAGCTGGCAAAGCCGCCGCCTCCTGTGTGAAACTACCGGCAAAGGTTGCCGGACCGTATGACCACCTCCGACACTTCGAACGTCCTGCCCGAAGCCGCCACCGAACGCCTGCGGCAGCATCTGCAGCAGATCGCGAACGAACGCGACCGGGCGCATCGCGCCTTGCAGGAACGCGAAGCCGAACTGGCGCGGATCCAGCGCATCGGGCGCGTCGGCGGCGTCGAGGTCGACTTCCGCGACGGATTCAAGAACCGCCGCTCGCCGGAATATCTCATCATTCACGGCCTGCCGCCGGCTGCGGCCAACGAAACCCATGAGGACTGGGTCAACCGGATCCATCCCGACGATCGCGAGCGCACGGTCAAACAGTTTCTCGACGCGCTCGCCGGCCGCGACGAGGACTATAGCGCCACCTACCGCATCGTGCGGCCGAACGACGGCGAGATGCGCTGGATCGACGTCGTCGCCAGGATCGAACGCGACAGCGAGGGACGCCCGCTGCGGCTGGTCGGCGCCCATATCGACGCCACCGACCGGATGCTGGCCCAGGAAAAGCTGCGCGAAAGCGAGGAGCGCTTCCGCCTGATTGCCGACAGCGCGCCGGTGCCGATCTGGGTCACCAAGCTCGACCGAACCCGCTCCTTCGCCAACAAGGCCTATGTCGATTTTCTGGGACTGCCGTTCGAGGAAGCCATCGCGTTCGACTGGCGCAAGCGGCTTCATCCGGATGACCAGCAGCGGGTCGTACAGGAATCGATCGCCGGCGAGGCCTCGCTCAAGCCGTTCGTGCTGGAAGCGCGCTACCGCAACGCTTCCGGCGAATGGCGATGGCTGCGCTCGGAATCCCAGCCGCGCTGGGACCCGACCGGCAACCACATCGGCTTCATCGGCGTCGCCCATGACATCACCGCCGCCAAGCAGGCCGAGCACGACCTGCGCCAGTTGAACGAGATCCTGGAACTGCGGATCAAGGAGCGAACCGCGCAGCTCGAATCCAACGAAGCGCAGATGCGCGCGATCCTCGAGACCAGCCACCAGTCCCAGGTGCTGCTGAACCTGCAGGGCGATCTCCTGTATGCGAACCGGACGGCGCTGGCGGGAATCCATTCCGAGGCCAGCGAGGTGATCGGCAAGCCGTTCTGGG
>DATCXE010000430.1:0-2370 GCA_036565985.1 Bradyrhizobium sp. | reverse complement strand
ATCCTGCGCGCGCTGGTGGGCCCAACGCTCCGCGGCTGCCTCGGCCCCGATCGCGAAGGTTCGACCGCGGCGCGCTTCATGATCCGGGCATCCATTGAATCGGTGCCGCCGATCCGCCGCATCAAGAACCGCGAGGTCGATCACTTGCGCAAATTCGTCGCCGCGATGCGCCGGGCGATGCCCGGCCGCGACGACGTCGAGCTCTATTGGGGCCTGCACTTCGCGCTCGCGATGTCGCACCACACCATCCGCGAACGCGAGCGGCTGACGAAACTGTCGGAAGGGCAATGCGACCTCGACGACGTCCAGGCGATCATCGACCGCGTGGTCTCGGTCTCGGTGATGGCGCTGACGGGCGCCGAGACGCCGGCAAGGAAAGCGCCCGCCCGGTCGGCGGCGCCTCAGGGAAGGCTGACGAGGCAGGATTTGTGAGTTTGGTTGCACAGCCGTAGCGGCATAGAGATCGTCATCCCCGCGCAGGCGGGATCCAGTACGCCGGGGCGTCTCGATTCAATTTTGCCCGTCGTGCCAACGTGTCGCATGCGACAACGTCATTTCGTCATTGCCTGCAAGACCGCGACGCAATCAGTTTCGACTCCAACACGCGAAGGCTCGATACAGCGCGCTCTCACCGTCATTCCGGGGCTCGCGAAGCGAGAGCCCGGAATCCATCTCTCCTCCGAGCGTGCGGCTAGAAAGATTCCGGGCTCGCGCCAAGTGGCGCGCCCCGGAATGACAAGGAGAGATCAGATGATCTTCTGCGCCTTCAGCTTTTCCAGCTTCGCCTCGTCGTACCCGATTGTTGCCAGCACATCCTTGGTGTCGGCGCCGAGCAGCGGCGGGGCGCGATAGTCCTTTACCGGGGTGCCGGAGAAGGTAATGGCGTTGCGGATCAGCGACAGTTCGGACTCGAAGGGGTGATTGACCTTGACCCGCATGCCGCGCGATTGCACGTGGGGATCGTTGAACACCTGCGAGAAATCATTGATCGGGCCCGAGGGCACGCCGGCCTTCTCCAGTTCTTCCAGCCAGTATGCGACGGGCTTCTTCAGGAACAATCCGGCGAAGATCGCCATGATCTCCTTGCCGTGGACGACGCGGTCGTTGTTCTTCAGGAATCTTTGATCGGTCGCGAGTTCGGGCGCGCCGAGCACCGCGCAGGTGCGCTGGAACTGCCCGTCATTGCCGACCACCAGCATCAGTTCGCCATCGGTGCAGCGGAACACGCCGGCAGGCATGCCGCCATTGCCCCAGGTGCCGCGCCGCGGCGGGGTCTGGCCGTTGACGAGAAAGATCTGCGCGTAGTGCGACAGCGAGGCAATCACGGTGTCGAACAGGCAGACGTCGACATGCTGCCCCTCCCCGCCATTGGCCTTGCGGTGATAGAGCGCCGCCAGAATGCCGATCGAGGAGTTCATGCCCGTCATGTAGTCGACGATGGAGGGGCCGACCTTCATCGGTCCCGCGCCGGGCTCGCCGTCGAGATGGCCGGTGACGCTCATCAGCCCGCCCATCGCCTGCAGGATCGCGTCGTAGCCGGCGCGCGGCGCGTAAGGGCCGGTCTGGCCGAAGCCGGTCACCGAGCAATAGATGATGCCGGGGTTCAGCGCCTTGATCGATTCATAATCCAGCCGGTAGCGCTTGAGATCGCCGACCTTGTAGTTCTCCATCATCACATCGCAGCTCTTGGCGAGCTCGCGGACGATGTCCTGCCCCTCCGGCGTGGCGATATTGACGGTGACGGATTTCTTGCCGCGGTTGGCGCAGAGATAGAACGAGTTGTTGTTGTTCGCCTTGCCCTCGGGGTCGGTCAGATACGGCGGGCCGAAGGCGCGGGCGTCGTCGCCGCCGCCGGGGCGTTCGATCTTGATCACTTCCGCGCCGAGATCGGCCAGCATCTGCGCCGACAAGGGACCCGCGAGCACCCGCGTCAGGTCGAGAATCTTGATGCCCGAAAGTGGCAGAGCCGACATGAACTTCCTCCAAATCTTGATTGGTGGCGCGCGGACGTGCCCGGGCGCGCTGCGATATCCAGCCGATACACTATTTTGCGCCGTTGAGCCCTGCATTCACGGCATGACTCTACCCGACCGCCATCCGCTCCGCGCGCAGGTGGATGGAAGCAGCAGGGCCGGGAACAGGTGTCGTCGGTGCGGCTTTCACGCGCAGCAAAGGCACCGGACAACCGGACAGATCGTTCCCGCCGGCCGCGGCGCGCGCCGTCGATGGCGCGCGCCTTCGTCGTGGAATGATTTTACCTGGCGCCACTGGCCTTGGCGCGGCTGGCGCGCCACTCCAGGAATTCGCGGTACAGTGGATCGCGCTGCTGCGGCGAGATTTCAGCTGCAGTCGCCGCCGGCCCGGGTGCGG
>DATCXE010000429.1:0-3983 GCA_036565985.1 Bradyrhizobium sp. | reverse complement strand
CGTGGCCGCTTCCCGCATCACGTCGACAGGGAAATGCTTCTCCTCGTCCCAGCGCAGCGCATGCGGCGCGATCTTCTCGGCCGCAAACGCCCGCGCCATGTCGCGGACGGCGATCTGGTCCTCGTTGAGCGCGAAATGCATCTCGCTGCCGGCTGCGATGCGTTACTTCATCGTCGGGATCGAGAACTCGGCGCCCTCCTTGACGCCGGACGGCCAGCGCGAGGTCACCGTCTTGGTCTTGGTGTAGAAGCGGATCGAGTCCGGGCCGTGCTGGTTCAGGTCGCCGAAGCCCGACTTCTTCCAGCCGCCGAAGGTGTAATAGGCAATCGGCACCGGGATCGGCACGTTGATGCCGACCATGCCGACATTGACCTTGGCCGCGAAATCGCGCGCCGCGTCACCATCGCGGGTAAAGATCGCAACACCGTTGCCGTAGTCATGGTCGGACGGCAGCGCCAGCGCCTCCTTGTAGTCGTGGGCGCGGACCACCGAGAGCACGGGGCCAAAGATCTCTTCCTTGTAGATCCGCATGTCCTTGGTGACGTTGTCGAACAGCGAACCGCCGAGATAAAAGCCCTTCTCGTAGCCCTGCATCTTGAAGCCGCGGCCATCGACGGCGAGCGTCGCGCCTTCCTTGACACCGATATCGATGTAGTTCTTCACCTTCTCGACCGCTTCGCGCGTCACCAGCGGACCGTAATCGGCGGACGGGTCGATCGAGGTGCCGATCTTGAGCGACTCCACGCGCGGGATCAGCTTTTCCATCAGCCGGTCGGCAGTGGTCTTGCCGACGGGAACGGCGACCGACACCGCCATGCAGCGTTCGCCGGCCGAGCCGTAGCCGGCGCCGATCAGCGCGTCGACGGCCTGGTCCATATCGGCGTCGGGCATCACGATGGCGTGGTTCTTGGCGCCGCCGAAGCATTGGCAGCGCTTGCCGGTCTGCGCGGCGCGCTCATAGATGTACTGCGCGATCGGCGTCGAGCCGACGAAGCCGATCGCCCTGATATCGGGATCGTCGAGGATCGCATCGACGGCTTCCTTGTCGCCGTTGACGACGTTGAGGATGCCGGGCGGAAGACCCGCTTCGATCATCAGTTCGGCAAGCCGCATCGGCACGCCCGGATCGCGCTCGGAGGGCTTCAGGATGAACGCGTTGCCGCAGGCGATGGCGGGCGCGAACTTCCACATCGGGATCATCGCCGGGAAATTGAACGGCGTGATGCCGGCGACGACGCCGAGCGGTTGCCGCATCGAATAGATGTCGATGCCGGGGCCGGCGCCTTCGGTGTATTCGCCCTTCATCAGATGCGGGATGCCGCAGGCGAACTCGACGACTTCGAGGCCGCGCTGGATGTCGCCCTTGGCGTCGGGAACAGTCTTGCCGTGCTCGCGCGCCAGGATCTCGGCCAGCTTGTCGTAGTCGCGCTGCACCAGTTCGAGGAACTTCATCATCACGCGTGCGCGGCGCTGCGGGTTGGTGTTGGCCCATTCGGGCTGCGCGAGCGCGGCGTTCTGCACGGCCGCGCGGACTTCCGCCTTGGACGCCAGCGCCACCTTGGCCTGGACGTCGCCGGTCATCGGCTCGAAAACGTCGGCCGTGCGGCCCGAGGTGCCCTTGACCTCCTTGCCGCCGATGAAATGTCCGATGGAACGCATGAATATCCCTCCCTAAGAGTCCCGCTGGATCGCTTTAAGGACCTTTTTGACCTGCATTTCCTGGGATACAAGTCCGATATATTGCACCATAGATGTGCGGAAATGCTGGATCAAGGCGCCAAGACGATCGATTGGGATGACTTCCGTTTCGTGTTGGCGATCGTCCGCGGCGGATCGGTTTCCGCTGCCGCCAAGCAGCTTGCGGTCGATCATGCCACAGTGATCCGCCGTGTCGACCGCCTGGAGCGGCATCTGTCGGCAAAACTGTTTGATCGCCGCAAAACCGGCTACCTCCTCACCGAGGCCGGCCAGCGCGTCGCCGACAGCGCCGAAGCGATGGAGTCCACCATCGTCGCCAACCAGGAGGCCGTCGGCGGCTCGCGCGCGCACCTGACCGGCACCGTGCGGATCGGCGCCCCCGACGGCTTCGGCAGTCACTTCCTGGCCTCGCGGCTGGTGAAATTCACCGAGCGGTATCCCGATCTCGACCTGCAGCTCGTCGCCACCGCGCGGCTGTTCAGCCTGTCGAAGCGCGAGGCGGACATTGCGATCAGCCTGACCATGCCCAAGGAAGGCCGCATCGTCGGACGCAAGCTGCTCGACTACAGTCTCGGCCTCTATGCCGCGCCGGCCTATCTCGACCGCGCGCCGAAAATAGCTGATCGCGGCGACCTGCCCGCACATCGCTTCGTCGGCTACATCGAGGAACTGCTGTTCACGCCTGAACTGGACTATCTGCCGCAGGTCTCGCCAAAGATCTCTGCGAAATTCCGCAGCGCCAATCTGATCGCGCAGCTCAACGCCACCATTGCGGGCTTCGGCATCGCGGTGCTGCCGCACTTCATGGCGACCGCCCATCCCGAACTTCGCCCGGTGCTGCCGGAAGAGGTGAGAATCTCGCGCACCTTCTGGATGCTGATGCACGCCGACAGCAAGGACCTGGCGCGGATACGTGCGGTGGCCGATTACATTCTCGAGACGGTGGAGAGCGAGCGCGCGTTGTTTGGCGGAAGGTGAGGACCTGGCACAAGACTCACGTCGTCCCGGCGAACGCCGGGACCCATACGCCGCGGCGGTTGTCGTTTAAGAAGCTATCTCACGCCTGTGCCAAACCGAGGAGCCGCGGCGTATGGGTCCCGGCTCGGGGCCGGGACGACGTGGAGGGAGTTGTCGCTTGTTAATTCGGCTTCGCCTTAGCCTTCTTCGCTACCGGCTTTGCCGAGGCCGCGCGTCCCAGCGCGGCCTCGCGCCCTGAGCCGAGAATTTCATCGGAGAATTCGCCGCTGCCGGCGATGCGCGACAGCACCAGCGTACCCATCATGGTGGTCAGCGCGGCAATGGCCTGCTTGCGAGCGGCCTTGCGCGGCACGCCGGAGATCTGATCGGCTATCATCTCGATCATCTGTTCGAGCTTGGCGGCGAACGCCTTGCGCGTTTTCGGACTTTCGCGGGCGATCTCGGCACCGAGCGCCGGCACCGCGCAACCGTGGCCGGGATCGTCGCGGTGACCGGGGGTCAGGTAAGTCTCGACGATGGCCGAAAACCGCTTCTCGGGCGGTATCTCCTCGGCCATCTTGCGCCAGCGCTCGGTGGCGCGGTCCATCGCGTAGCCAAAGGCCTCGATCACCAGCGCCTCGCGGGAATCGAAATGCGCATAGAAACCGCCATGGGTCAGGCCCGCTTCCTTCATCAGGTCGGCGACGCCGATACCATGCGCGCCCTTTTCGCGAAGCCGCACCGAGGCCTTCTTCACGATCCGCGCGTGGGTCTCCTGCTTGTGCTCTTTCGAATAACGCATCGGCATTCCCATTGCATGTTTTCAGTCATATAATAACAGTTTCGACCTCGAAAAGCTGCATCTATTTCGCCTTTCCGCTATGTCCGATCATTGAGAACGTTGCCGTCGCGTGCACTGCAAGATCGCCTGCGCCGTCACGGACAAAGCCCTCCACATAGCTGGTCTGGCGGCCGAGCTTTACGACTTTACCTTCCGCCGAGATCGTGCCCGACTTGACGGATAGCGGTCGCAGATAGGTCAGCTTGAAATCGAGCGTCACCGACGTTTGCCCGACCGGTAGCATGGTTGATATAGCACAACCCATGGCGGTATCCAGCAGCGCCGCGGCCGTCGCGCCGTGCAGCAGGCCGATGGTGTTCTCGAGGCTCTCATCCGGATCGAGTTCCATCACGATCCGCCCGGGTTCGGCGACGCGCATTTCGAAGCCGATCAGCCGGGCCATCGGCGGCGGCGGCAGGATACCGTCGCGGATCGCGCGCACGGTCTCCAGCCCGGACATGCCAGCGGCCGCCTTCGCGACCGGCCC
>DATCXE010000409.1:0-4561 GCA_036565985.1 Bradyrhizobium sp. | reverse complement strand
TCCAGACCACCACCGGCATCCAGCACTTCTATGACGCGGGCGATCTCGGCGCGAAAGGCCTTGAGCCGGACGCCTTCTACTATGACAAGGCCGCCAAGCTGATCGCGGAACAGCCGGCCAAAACGCCGCTGTTCGCCTTTGTCTACCTCGCCGCCAATCACTTTCCCTGGGAAAAGAAATTCCGCCCCGAACTGCTGCCGTCCTGGCGCAGTCCCGGCAACGCGCCCGTGGTCGATGAATATCTGCGCCGCCAGGCGATCAGCGCCAGCGACTATGCGGGCTTCATCGCCACGCTGAAGAAGAAGTTCCCGGCGCAGCCGTTCCTGATCGTCCGCTACGGCGACCATCAGCCGGAATTCTCGTCGAACCTGCTGGATCCCGGGCTCGATGAAGCCAGGGTCGCCCGCAAGTTCGATACCTACGATCCGCGCTACTTCACCACCTATTACGCCATCGACGCCATCAATTTCGAGCCGGTGAAGAGCCCGGCCGTGATGGATACGATCGATGCGCCTTATTTGCCGCTGGTGATCCAGGAGGCCGCCGGCATTCCGCTCGATCCGTCCTTCGAGGAGCAGAAGCACATCATGCTCCGCTGCAAGGGCCTGTTTTATGCTTGCAAGGACGGCGCGGAAGCGCGCAGGTTCAATCGATTGCTGATCGAAGCCGGTTTCATCAAGGGGCTTTGAGGGACACATGCCAGCGATCGCCGAACCCGGAACGAGCCAAGGCCGCGCAGGATCGCGCGGTCTCCGGTTCTTTGCGACTGCCGGCGCGATCGTTGCGATCCATCTGGCGGCGCTGGCGATCCTGCTGTCCACCGAGTACGGGCCGTTTGCGATCACGCTGTCGCTGCTGGCGTGGGCGTTCATGAACTGCCTTCTGCTGTCCGTACTGTCTCGGCCGGCGATCTGCGCGGCGCTGGCGCTGACCTTGACGGTCATTCTGATCGCGCTGTCGCACTTCAAGTTCGGAATCCTGCAGCTGACGCTGACGTTCCTCGATTTCCTGATCATCGATCGCGATACGTTTTCGTTCCTGCTCTCGGTGTTTCCGCAGTTGCAGTTTCGATTGATCGCGGCAGGGCTCGTTGCGGCGCCGTTGCTGTGGCTGGTCTGGCGTTTCGATCCGTTCCGCGTGCGCCGCCGTTTCGCGCTGTCCGGAATTGGGGCCTCGGCCGCGTTGATCGCGGCGATGGCGGTCGCATGGCCGGAGCAGGCGTGGGAGCCGTTCCAGGGCGTCAACCACATCTCCAACCTGGCGCGCTCGGGGGTGGTGGCGGTGTCGCGGCTGGCTTCGACCGGGTGGATCGAGGCCGATCCGCCGGCGAACGGCCCGCTCAGCCTCGCGCGGGACGCACGCGCCGCGGCCCTGCCTGCGCTGCCCACTGACGCCTGCGACACCACGGCCAAACGGCCGCACATCATCATGCTGCTCGACGAGTCGAGCTTCGACGTCAGCTCCGCACCCGATATCAAGGTGCCGGCGGGATATACCGACTACTTCAAGTCTCTCGACGGCAAGCAGCGGACCATGATCGCTGAATCCACCGGCGGGCCGACCTGGTACACGGAATTCAACGTGCTGACGGGCCTGTCCGCACGCTCGTTCGGCGATCTGAAGTTCTACGTCACGCGGATCGCCGCCGGCCGGGTGACACGCGGACTGCCGCAGGCCCTGCAGAATTGCGGCTACAAGACCATCTCGCTCTATCCGACCTATGGCGACTTTCTCAGCGCGCGCGCCTTCCAGAAGGCCGCCGGCGTCGAGCAGTTCATCGACATGGCGGATATGGGCGTGAACGAGGACATGCAGCCCGACAGCTTCTATTTCGATCAGGCACTGAAGGCGTTCGCGCGCGAGCAGTCGCAGCAAGCGCCGGTCTTCATGTTCGTCTACCTCACGGCCAATCACTTCCCGTGGACCGACGTCTACCGGCCTGACCTGACCCCGCCGGGCTGGACGCCGCCGGGCAATACCGCCGAAGTCGATGAATACATCCGCCGCCAGACCATGACGGCAAAGGACTACGGCGAATTCACCGCGCGGCTGAAGCGCGACTATCCGGACCAGTCGTTCCTGGTGCTGCGCTTCGGCGATCATCAGCCGGCGATTTCGCAAAAGCTGCTCGAGCCCGGTATCGACCAGAAGTCGCTGGCGAAGCGGTTGATGGCGACCGATCCGCGATACTATTCCACCTATTACGCCATCGACGGCATCAACTATCGCCCCCAGAACCTGTCGTCGGCGCTCGATACGCTCGATGCGGCATATCTGCCGCTCGTGCTGCAGGAAGCCGCCGGCATTCCGCTCGATCCCACTTTCAAGGAGCAGAAGAGCATCATGCTCCGCTGCAACGGGACGTTCTATGCCTGCAAAAAAGGCGCGGAGGTGCGCAGGTTCAACCGCCTCCTGATCGACGCCGGGCTGATCAAGGGGCTTTGACGCTCCGCCGTCATTGCGAGCGAAGCGAAGCAATCCATCGCGCCGCATGTGGAGGCATGGATTGCTTCGTCGCTATCGCTCCTCGCAATGACGGGGAGGGACCTCGGGCCGTGACGAAGCAGGCGCCTACTTCTTCCCCACCTTGTCCCATAGCCACTGCGCCACCGCGTCAGACGAACTCGTCGCGTCGTTCCCTGCCGCGCGCAGATTGGCCTCGCGCATCGTGGCGATGTCGATCCTGCCGAGCAGCGGGGCCAGCGCGGCGCGCAACGCCTGATCGTCGGCCCGCTTCGGCGCGAGCAGCATGATCGCATCATAGGGCGGGATCGCGTGTCTGGGATCGCCGAGCACCACGAGATCGTATTTGGCGATCAGCCCGTCGCTGGTATAGCCGGCGATGACGTCGACTTCGCCGGAGGCTACCGCTGCATACATGAAGTCGGGCTGCATCTGCCGCTGCGCGCGGAACGACAGCCCGTAGGTCTTTCGCAGCGAGGCCCATTCCGGCCGCGAGAAGAATTCGTAATCGCCGGCGATCGACATGCCCGGCGCGCGCGCGGCAAGGTCGGCGATGGTGCGGATGCCGAGCTGTTCGGCGCGCTTGCGCGGCATCACCAGCGCATAGGCGTTCTCGAAGCCGAGTTCGCCCAATAGGGTGATGTTCTGCTTCTCCAGCAGGGCCTTCAGTTCGCCGAGCAGCACCTCGCGCGGCCTGATGTCGGTGCGCTGGAACTGGTTGGCCCACAGCGTGCCGGAATAGTCGACATAGACGTCGATGTCGTTGCTCGCCAGCGCGTCGAACACCACGTTGGAGCCGAGCCCTTCGCGTGTCGTAGCCGAAAGCCCGGCCGCCTTCAGCCGCTGTGCGATCAGCGCCGACAGCACATATTGCTCGGTGAAGGTTTTTGCGCCGACGACGTAGCTCGCCTGCGAGCGCGAGATCGTCGGCACCAGCGTGGCCGCGACCAGCGCGGCGATGCCGATGCCGCCGAGCGCCGTGCGCAGGCGGCTGCGGTGGCGCAGGCCGATTTCGATCAGCGCCAGCAATTGATCGACCGCCAGCGCCAGCACCGCCGCGGCCACGCAGCCGAACAGCACGAACACCCAGTTCTGGGTCTGCAGGCCCGCAAAGATGTAATTGCCGAGGCTGGTCTGGCCGATCGGCGTCGACAGCGTCGCGGTGCCGATCACCCACACCGCCGCGGTGCGGATGCCCGCCATCATGACCGGCAGCGCCAGCGGCAGTTCCACCGTGAACAACGATTGCCGCGGCGTCATGCCGACGCCTTGGGCCGCTTCCAGGATCGCGGCATCGACGCCCTGAAGACCGGTGATGGTGTTGCGCAGCACCGGCAGCATCGAATAGAGCGCGAGCGCCAGCACCGCAGGCAGGAATCCGAACGCGGAAAAGCCGAACCCGAACCATGACAGCGAGAGCGCCGCCAGCGCCAGCAGCAGCGGATAGAACAGCGCCAGCAGCGCCAGCCCCGGCACCGTCTGCACGATGCTGGCGAGCCCGAGCAGCGCACCCCGCATCACCGGGCGATGACGCGAGATGATGGCGAGCGGCAGGCTGACCAGGAGCCCGAGCGCCAGCGCGGTGACGCTGACGCGGACATGGTTGCCCAAATAGTCGGGCAGGTGTCCCAGCGCTTCGCCCCAGCGTGGGTCGGCGAGCAGGCTCATGCCGCGCCATCCCGCGGCAGCAGGGTGCCCAACCGGTCGGCCTGCCGTCGCGGCGTACGCAGGAGTTCGCCGACGTAAGTCTCACCCGACTTCGATAGCTCAGCCGGCGTGCCCAGCGCCAGCAGTTGTCCGCCACGCATGACCGCAATACGGTCCGCGAGCAGGATAGCTTCCGTCATGTCGTGGGTGATCATGACCGTGGTCAGGCCGAGCTTCCTGTGCAACTCGCGAAAATCATCGCTCAGCGCATCGCGGGTGAGCGGATCGAGCGCGCCGAACGGCTCGTCCATCAGCACGATGCGCGGTTTTGCGGCCAGCGCCCGCGCCACGCCGACGCGCTGGCGCTGGCCGCCGGAGAGTTCATGCGGCAGGCGGTCGCGATACTGGGCGCGGTCAAGCCGTACCAGGTCGAGAAGTTCGTCTACCCGCG
>DATCXE010000405.1:0-7236 GCA_036565985.1 Bradyrhizobium sp. | reverse complement strand
AAGCCTGTGGTTATGGGTCCCTGCGTTCGCAGGGACGACGTGGAGAGATCATTCGTGACATCGGCAAAATCCTTCTCTCGCACTACTGCTTCGACCATGACCGCCACCTCCGTCGTCTCCTCGCTGCTGACCGTGCAGACGTCGGGCGCGGGGTTCACCGACCTCACCGCCGAGGTCGCGAAATTCGTGACCGACGCACGCGCGCGGGAAGGCGCGGTGACGCTGTTCATCCGCCACACCTCGGCTTCGCTGACGATTCAGGAGAACGCCGATCCGACCGTGCTCGTCGACCTGACGACGGCGCTGAACCGGCTCGCGCCCGAGAACGCGGGATGGCGTCATGACACCGAGGGCCCGGACGACATGCCGGCGCATATCAAGACCATGCTGACCGCAACCTCGCTGCATGTCCCCGTGCTTGGCCGTGCGCTCGCCCTGGGAACGTGGCAGGCAATCTATCTGGTCGAGCATCGCGCGCGGCCGCACCGGCGCGAGGTCGTGCTGCAATTCGTCGGCGCCACGGGTTGAGAGCCGCCAAAGGAAAACCGGCCGCGAATGGCTTCGCGACCGGCTTGTCGTAAGGGGCGGGTGCGTTTTGCGCCCTGCCGGAGCCTACTTGGTGATGTCGACGTCCTTGGTCTCGGGCAGGAGGAAGAACCCGACGACCGCGGTAATCGACGCGAATATGATCGGGTACCAGAGGCCGGCATAGATATCGCCCGTCGCGGCCACGATCGCGAACGAGGTCGCCGGCAGCAATCCGCCGAACCAGCCGTTGCCGATGTGATAGGGCAGCGACATCGAGGTGTAGCGGATCTTGGTCGGGAACATTTCGACCAGCAACGCGGCGATGGGCCCGTACACCATGGTGACGTAGATCACCAGGATGAACAGCAGGCCGATGATGGCGGCGACCTGCGGACGGAAGATGTCAAGCGGGTGGTTCATCTTCACGAGCGTCGGGTTTGCGCCGCGCTTGGGATACCCCGCTTCCTGCAACGCGGCCGTCGCCCCTGCGTTCGAATCCGCCGGCTTGGTGTAGGGAACATCCTTGCCGTTGATGCGGATGACCGTGGGCGATCCTGCCGGACCCGCGACGGTTGCGTACTTGACCGACGACTTCGCGAGGAAGTCGCGGGCCAGATCGCAAGGTGCGCTGAACACGCGGGTGCCGACCGGGTTGAACAGGTCGCCGCAACCCTTCGGGTCGGCCACGACTTCCACCTTCACCGTTTCGATGGCCTTTTCCAGCGTCGGGTTGGCGTTGGTCGAGATCATGCGGAAGATCGGGAAGAAGGTCAGCGCCGCGATCAGACATCCGCCGAGGATGATCGGCTTGCGGCCGATCTTGTCGGACAGGGCGCCGAACACGATGAAGAAGCCGGTGCCGAGCAGCAGCGACCAGGCGATCAGCAGGTTGGAGGTATAGCCGTCGACCTGGAGAATCGATTGCAGGAAGAACAGCGCGTAGAACTGGCCGGTGTACCAGACCACGCCCTGGCCCATCACGCCGCCAATCAGGGCGATGAGGACGAGCTTGGCGTTGCTCCAGTTGGCGAAGGCTTCGGTCAGCGGGGCCTTGGAGCCCTTGCCCTCGTCCTTCATCTTCTGGAAGACTGGAGATTCGTTCAGTTTCAGCCGGATGATGACGGACACGCCGAGCAGGACCACCGACAGCAGGAACGGGATTCGCCAGCCCCACGAGGCGAACTCGGCCTCGCCGAGAATCGTTCGGGTGAACAGAATCACCAGCAACGACAGGAACAAGCCTAGCGTTGCGGTGGTCTGAATGAACGAAGTGTAGTAGCCGCGCTTGCCCATCGGCGCATGCTCTGCCACGTAGGTCGCGGCTCCGCCGTACTCGCCGCCGAGCGCAAGGCCCTGCAGCAGGCGCAGACCGATCAGGATGATCGGCGCGGCGATACCGATGGTGGCGGCGTTGGGCAGCAGGCCGACGATGAAGGTCGACAGGCCCATGATCAGGATGGTGACGAGGAACGTGTATTTGCGGCCGACTATGTCGCCGACACGGCCGAACACGATGGCGCCGAACGGGCGGACCAGGAAGCCGGCGGCAAAGGCCAGCAACGCGAAGATGTCGCGCGTGGCCGGCGGATAGGCAGAGAAGAACTGCGCGCCGATGATGCTGGCGAGCGACCCGTAGAGGTAGAAGTCATACCATTCGAAAACAGTGCCAAGCGACGATGCGAAGATGACGAAGCGTTCGTCCTTCGTCATTCCCTTGGCCTTGCCTGAAGCGGCCGTCATAGTGGACATGTGATCACTCCCCAAATTGATTGATGCAAAGTCCGCCCCTCGCCGAACTTGGCCGGATTAGCTATGGGCTTCATGGTAAGGTAACATCGCCGTGAAACCCGCCCCAATACGACTTTTGGCCCTTTGCACCGGCATCACGTGTACGAGCGTCCTCCCACACCCTTAACGCAGGACGGATCGCGTCCCGCGTCCCGTCCGTATTGCGGTGCACAAGCACACGGGTTAACTGCTTTCAAACATGACGGGACCGGGCGCTTGCGCATGACAGCCGGACAGGGACAAAGTAAACCGGGTCGTCCGAAGTGCCCTTGCCAGAGAGATGAATGACGAACGCCGACAACACCCACCTTGTCATCGCCGATGACCATCCGCTGTTCCGCGATGCGTTGCGGCAGGCGGTCGTGAGCGTGGTGGCGTCGGCGGTGGTCAGCGAGGCCGGCTCGTTCGACGATCTCACCGCGCTGCTCGAACGGGATTCGGACATCGACCTGATCCTGCTCGATCTCACCATGCCGGGGATTTCAGGCTTCTCCGGTTTGATTTATCTGCGCGCGCAATATCCGGCGATCCCGGTGGTGATCGTGTCGGCAAGCGACGACGCCGGCACGATTCGCAAGTCGCTCGACTTCGGCGCCTCCGGATTCATTCCCAAGCGCTTCGGCGTCGAGACGCTGCGCGACGCGATCATGAAAGTGATGGAAGGCGACATCTGGGTTCCACCGGACACCGACCTCTCCTCGGCCAACGACCCCGACATGACGCGGCTGCGCGACCGGCTGGTGACGCTGACGCCGCAGCAGGTGAGGGTGCTGATGATGTTGTCGGAGGGCCTGCTCAACAAGCAGATCGCCTACGAACTCGGCGTATCGGAAGCGACCATCAAGGCGCACGTCTCGGCGATCCTGCAAAAGCTCGGCGTCGAAAGCCGGACGCAGGCCGTGATCGCCGCCGCGAAAATCGCCGGCGGCGACTGGCGCCCGGGAACGCCGTCGGGCTAACCGCAAACCTCTCCGCTGTCATTCCGGGGCGCGCTTCTTGGCGCGAGCCCGGAATCCATTTCGCCGCCCCGCGCGGCTGCGCGACGGATTCCGGGCTCGACGCTTCGCGTCGCCCCGGAATGACGGTGGTGTAAGGGCCAGTCTACTCCGCCGCTGCCACCATCTGCTGGGTGCGCCACTGGCCGAGCAAGGCGCGGAGCGAGGCCGGTTTCACCGGCTTGTTGAGGATCGCGATGTTCTCCTCGCGTGCGGCTGCCCGGACGTTCGGGCTGCGATCCGCCGTGATCAGGATGGCTGGAATGTTCTCGCCGAAGCGGCGGCGGATCTCGCGGATCGCGGCGACGCCGTTGCCGCGGTCGAGATGATAGTCGACCAGAAGGCCGGTCACGCGTCCGCCGGAGGATTCGATCGCCGCGATCGCGGCTTCCGGATCGGCTACCGCGATCACCTCGGCGTCCCAGGCCTTCAGCAGCGTCTTCATGCCGTCCAGAATGGCCGGGTCGTTCTCGATGCAAACGATCAGCGCGCCGCTCATCGGCGTCCGGGAAAGCGGCGTTGCGCTGGTGACGGCGGCGGTATGATTGATCGCCTTGGCCACCGGCACCGTCACCGAAAATACCGAGCCGCCGCTGGCGTTGGCGTCGATCGAGATGCCGTGGTTGAGCACGCGCGCCAGCCGCTCGACGATCGACAGTCCAAGGCCGAGGCCGCGCGCGATCCGCGCGCCCTGCTCCAGGCGGTGGAACTCCTTGAATATCTCGCCGCGCTTGGTCACGGGAATGCCGACGCCGGTGTCGTAGACCCCGATCCTGAGCGACTGCCCGTGGCGGCGGCAGCCGACCAGCACGCGCCCGCGCGGGGTATATTTGATGGCGTTGGAAATGAAATTCTGCAACAGCCGCCGCAGCAGCGAGCGGTCCGACTCCGCCGGCAGCGAGCAGGGCACGAAGGTAAGCTCCAGCCCCTTGGCGCGGGCGATCGGCGCAAACTCGATCTCCAGCGAACGCATCAGGTCGGCCATCTTGAAACTCGAGATCGAGATCGCCATCGCCCCTGCGTCGAGCCGCGAGATGTCGAGCAGTGCGCCGAGGATTTCCTCGATCGCTTCCAGCGAGTCGTCGATGTTTTCGACCAGCCGTGAATCCTCCCCGCCGTTCTGACGTTCGACGAGGCTCGTCACATAGAGCCGCGCGGCATTGAGCGGCTGCAGGATATCGTGGCTGGCGGCGGCGAGGAATCGGGTTTTCGAGATGTTGGCGTCCTCGGCGGTGCTCTTGGCCTGCGCCAGTTCGGAATTCAGCCGGGTCAGTTCCTCGGTGCGGTCGCGCACGCGCTTCTCCAGCGTCGCGTTGGCGCGTTCCAGCGCCTCGGCGGCCTCGAAGCTCGGTGTGACGTCGGAGAAGGTGATGACGAAGCCGCCGCCGGGCATCCGGTTGGAGCGGACCTCGATTACCATGTGGCGGTCGGGCAGCCGCTCCAGATAGGGCTCGCCTTCGGTGGTGTAGGCATCCAGCCGACGCTGCAGCAACCCGTCGTCGCCGAAGCCGGAGGGGCTGACGGCGCCCATGAACTCGAGGATCTCCTGCAAGGGGATGCCGAGTTGCACCAGTTGGGGCGGCAGCGCCAGAATTTCACCGAACTGGGCGTTCGAGCAGATCAGCTGCAGGTCCGCATCGAATACCGCGATGCCCTGGCGCACGTGGTTCAGCGCTGTCTGCAGGATCTCGCGGTTGAAATGCAGCGCGGCATGGGAATCGTCGAGCAGTTTCAGCGCGGCCTTGGCGGAGACGGTGCGCTTGCGCAGCAGCAGCGACATCACGAGGCGCGAGGAGGCCGCGCCGATCGAGGAGGCGATAAGGCGTTCGGCGTGCTGCAGCAGTTCGAAGTCGGCAGGCGCAGCCTGATCGAGACCGCCCGGATGGCCGGCAGCGAACGCCTCGAACGCATGGCGGGCGCGGTCGGGGCCGAGATATTGCGCCACCGTGCTCTGGATGTCCTGCACGGTCACGGTCGTTCGCCAGCGCCGGAACGATGGCGCGATCGGCGTCAGCGTGTTCGGCACGAACAGATCCGCCTGCAGCCGTTCGATCGACGACGGCCGGTGCGCGAGCGACATCACGATGTAGGTGAGGATGTTGAGCGACAGCGACCAGAGCACGCCATGCATCAGCGGCGGCAGATCGGCGCCGAACAGCGCCCGCGGCCGCAGCGCCTCGATGCCGAACGGTCCGTGTTGCAGCAGCAGCATGCCGGCGGTGTTGCCCTCCAGGAAGCTCGGCAGGAACAGTGTATAGGCCCATACCGCGAAGCCGACGAGCATGCCGGTCATCGCGCCGCGCGCCGTTCCCTCGCGCCAGAACAGTCCGCCGAAGAACGCCGGCGCCAGCTGGGCAAGCGCTGCGAACGACAGCAGGCCGATCGCCGCCAGCTGCGTGTTGCCGAGCGCGCGATAGTAGAAATACGCCATCACCATGATGCCGAAGATCGCAAAGCGCCGGATCCTGAGCAGGAAGTCGCCGAAATCCTTGCGGCCGTCGCGGGTCGCGGGGCTGCGTTGCAGCACCAGCGGCAGCACGATGTCGTTGGAGACCATGATCGAAAGCGCGACGCACTCGACGATTACCATCGCGGTCGCGGCCGACAGGCCGCCGACGAAGACGCCGATGCTGAGCAGCGGGTAGTTCGCCTCGATCGGCAGCGCCAATACGTACATGTCGCTGTCCACGGCGCCGAACGGGAAGGTGACGAGGCCGGCGAGCGCGATCGGAATCACGAACAGGTTGATGGCGACCAGATAGAGCGGAAACAGCCAGCGGGCGCGGCCGACCTCTTCGGGGCTGGAGTTCTCGACCACGCTGACATGAAACTGCCGCGGCAGCAGCATGATCGCGCAGAACGACAGCAGCGTCATGGTGAGGAAACTGCCGACCGACGGCATATAGTTGATCGCGCGCACCGCCTCCGGGGTTTTCATCGCGCGTTCGATCAGCTCGACGGGCGTGAACATCCAGAAGGTGACGAAGGCGCCGGCGGCGAGAAAGGCCACCAGCTTGACGATGGATTCGGTGGCGACCGCCAGCATCAGGCCGTGCTGGTGCTCGGTGGCGTCGGTCTGGCGGGTGCCGAACAGCACCGCGAACACCGCCATCGCCAGCGTCACGACGAGCGCGATGTCGCCGATGACGGGAACGGAGGCCAGCAGCTTGTCCTCGCTGAGGATCGTCTCCAGCGAAGATGCCACCGCCTTGAGCTGCAGCGCGATGTAGGGCACCGATCCGACGATGGCGATGCCGGCCACCGTAGCGGCGACCGCCTGGCTCTTGCCATAGCGCGCGGCGATGAAATCGGCGATCGAGGTGATGTTCTGCGATTTCGCAAGCTGGATCACGCGCCGGAGCAGGGGCGTGCAAAGCCCGATCATCAGGATCGGGCCGACATAGATCGCAAGAAAATCGAAACTGGTGCGGGTGGCAAATCCGACCGAGCCGAAGAAGGTCCAGGAGGTGCAGTAGATCGCCAGCGACAGCGGGTAGATCAGCATGCCGGCGCGGCCACGCTGGCCCGGCGACAGACGGTCGCCGTAGCTGGCGACGGCAAACAGCAGTCCGATATAGGCGAACGCGGCGGCGATCACGCCCCAATCGTGCAGCATCGCTGCTTCTCTCTCCTCTCGGCCGGGAACCCGGACCAAGGGGGACTATAAACGCATTGGACCGGCAGCGCATCGCGCCGCCGGCCCAATTTCCCGGGATTGAGAGCGGTAGGGTTACTCGGCCGCCAGCGATTTCTGGTTCAGCGGCAAGCCAAGGCGTTCCCAGACCTGCAGCAGCGCTTCCGCCAGCCGATCGATCAGGCCGTCGTCATGGTAGGGCGAGGGCGTGATCCGCAACCGCTCGGTGCCCTTGGCCACCGTCGGATAGTTGATCGGCTGGATGTAGATGCCGTGCTCTTCGAGCAGGAT
>DATCXE010000383.1:0-2658 GCA_036565985.1 Bradyrhizobium sp. | reverse complement strand
GGCCGCCGCCAAGCCGCGCGAAATCGCGTGAAGCGAGGCCGGGCGTGCCCTGCGGCACCAGAAACAGGCAGATCCTGTCCGCCTTGCCATTTCCCGCATCGACGCGCGCCGAAACGATGATCTGTCCGGCGGCGTTACCGTCCAGCACGGCTGCTTTTTGGCCGTCGAGGCGCCAGCCATCAGGCGTCTTCTTCGCGGTGGTGTGAACGTTCGCCAGATCGAAGCGCGCCTGACGTTCCGAATGCGCAAACGCCAGAACGAGCGAGCCGTCGGCGATCTTTGGCAGCAGCGCCTGCTTCTGCGCCTCGGTGCCGTATCCCGAGATCAGCGATGCGCCGATCACGACGGTGGAGAGATAGGGCTCGGACACGAGACCGCGGCCGAACGCTTCCATCAGGATGCCGATCTCGATGGCGCCGCCGCCAAGGCCGCCATCGGCCTCGGCGATCGGCAGCGCCAGCCAGCCGAGCTCGGCGAATTCCTTCCAGATTTCCGCGCTGAAGCCGAGCGGATCGTTGGCGATCCGGCGGCGGTGATCGGCGGTATAGGTCTCGTTGACGAAGCGGTCGGCACTTTCGCGCAGCAGCCGCTGCTCGTCGCTCAAGGTGAGGTCCATCTGATTTTCTTTGCTTTCTCTACTTTACCGGTGCCGCTTTCCGGACCGAGGGATGCAGGCCTGCGGGATCCACCACCATGCCGAATTCCTGCAGATTGTGCGCGTGGCAGAGCTGGTGCAGCGCAAACGCCTGGTCGATCGCCGCCGGTTGTCCCATCACGTCGACCGAGCGGTTGACGGCCTCCTTTGTCAGTTTGAGCGCGAAGGAGGGTTTTGCCGCGATCCTTTCGGCAAGCTTCATCACGAAGCTGGAAAGTTCGGCGCGCGGCACGACGTGATTGACCATGCCGAGCCGGTGCGCTTCCTCTGCGTTCCAGACATCGGCGGTGAACAGCAATTCCTTGGCCTTGCGCGGGCCAAGCTCCCAGGGATGCACGAACCATTCGACGCCGCAGACGCCCATGGTGACCACGGGATCGCAGAACTCGGCGTCGTCACTGGCGACGATGAGGTCGCAGGCCCAGGCCAGCATCAGGCCGCCGGCGATGCACTTGCCGTGCACTTCCGCGATCATGGGCTTGGCCAGGTTTCGCCAGCGCCGCGTGATCTGCAGATAGATTTCCTGCTCGCGCGCAAAGCGACCATGGGCGTTGGGTTCGGCGAAGCCGCCCCAATTTCCGACCGGCGGAAAATCTGTGCCGGCGGTATTCTTGCCGCCCGGACGCAAATCATGCCCTGACGAAAAATGCGGGCCGTTACCGGCGAGAATGATGACCTTGACCGCATCGTCCTGCACCGCCTGGTCGAAAGCGGCGTTGAGGTCGTAGGTCATTTGAAGGTTTTGCGCGTTGCGCGCCTCGGGCCGGTTCATCACGATTCGCGCGATACGTGGCTCCGGCCGCTCCACGACGATAGTCTCGAATTCCATGCAGCCCTCGCGTTTCCCTTATTGTTATCCGGCCATGTTGTTATTTCGGCAAAAGATACGCAAGGGCCATCGGCCGCGAAATGGAACTGGGGCGGCTTTGGATACTTACCTGTCGCGACCATTCTGATACCGTGTCCCGGAAATAGCAGGGGAGAGCTCGATGCGCAGATTATGGACCGTGCTGGCGGCGCTGGCGTCGCTGAGCCTGACCAATTGCGGTTACAACGCGATCCAGACCACTGACGAGCAGGTCAAGTCGGGCTGGTCGGAGGTGGTCAATCAGTACCAGCGCCGCGCCGACCTGGTGCCCAACCTCGTCAATTCGGTGAAGGGCTTTGCGCAGCAGGAAAAGGACGTGCTGCTCGGGGTCACCAACGCCCGCGCCAAGGTCGGCAGCATCCAGGCGACGCCAGAGGTGCTGAACGATCCCGCGGCGTTCCAGAAATTCCAGGCCGCCCAGGGTGAACTCTCGAGCGCGCTGTCGCGGCTATTGGTCGTGACCGAAAACTACCCGCAGCTCAAATCCGATGCGCTGTTTCGCGACCTGATGGCGCAGCTCGAAGGCACCGAGAACCGCATCACCGTGGCCCGCAACCGCTACATCAAGGCGGTGCAGGATTACAACGTCGGCATCCGCACTTTCCCGAACAACATGACGGCGATGCTGTTCGGCTACAAGGAAAAGCCGAACTTCACGGTCGAGAACGAGAAGTCGATTTCGACGGCGCCCAAGGTGGATTTCAATCCGACGCCGGCGCCGGCAAAGTAGCGGCTGAAAAAGACCCATCGCAATGAACGCTGCAAGAGCCACCATTCTTGCGCTGCTGCTCTGCTGGGCGGGTGCGGCGCTCGCGCTCGTCGCTGTGCCGCCGCTGAGCGGACGGGTCGTCGATCAGACCGGCACGCTCGCGGCCGGTGACGTCGCCTCGCTGACGCAGACGCTGAGGGATCTCGAAAGCCGGAAGGGCAGCCAGATCGCGGTGCTGATCGTTCCGACCACCGACGGCGAGGCCATCGAGCAATATGCGTTGCGCGTGGCGGAAGCCTGGAAGATCGGCCGCAAGAAGATCGACGACGGCGCGCTGCTCGTCATCGCCAAGAACGACCGCCGGCTGCGGATCGAGGTCGGTTACGGTCTCGAAGGCGCGCTCACCGACGCCACCACCAAGCGCAT
>DATCXE010000375.1:0-11993 GCA_036565985.1 Bradyrhizobium sp. | reverse complement strand
AAGCGACACCGGCGGTTCGATCCGGTTTCCATCCGCGACCTGCGGGCTGACCGGAATCAAGCCGACATGGGGCCGGGTGAGCCGGTACGGCGTTTTCCCGCTGGCGGATTCACTCGACCATGTCGGGCCGATGTGCCGGAGCGCCGCGGATGCCGCGGCGATGCTGGGCGTCATCGCTGGCGCGGATGCGAACGATCCTACGGCCTTGCGGGCTCCCGTTCCGAACTATCTGGCGAGGATTGGGGATGGCGTACGCGGTCTGCGGATCGGCGTGGACCGCAAATACACGCAGGAAGGCGTGGACGCGCAGGTAGTGGCCGCCTTGCTGGAAGCCGAGCGCACGCTCGCCGATCTCGGCGCCGAGATCCGCGAGGTCAAGTTTCCCTCCTACGAGAAACTCGTCAGTCAGTGGATTCCGATGTGCTCGGTGGAGACGGCCGAAGCACACCTCGAGACGTATCCGTCGCGTAAATCCGAATACGGCCCCGACCTCGCGCAGTTGATCGAACAGGGCAGATCGATGAGCGGTGTCGAGATCGCGGCCATTCATCACGAGCGGCTGAAATTCTCCGGCAGCCTGGCGGCATTGTTCGGGGATATCGACCTGCTGCTCGTCCCCACGATGCCGATGCCGATCCCGACGCTGGCAAAGATGAGCGAATATGGCGCCGATCCAGGTGTGCTGTTGAGCATTCTGCGCTTCACGGCCGTGTTCGATTTCAGCGGCAGCCCGACGATTACGCTGCCCGCGGGAATGGCCTCAGACCGGATGCCGCTGAGCATGCAACTGGTCGGGCCTCATCTTTCCGAGGACGTGCTGGCACGCGCCGGGTATGCTTTCCAGTCGGCGACGGACTGGCATACGCTGCGGCCTCCCATCGGATGACACGTGCGCTGCGGCCAGGGTGTCATTCCGGCAGCCGCAGAATATCGCAAGGCGAGCCTTTCGCCGCTGCCGGCGCGAACGGCGGGCGTATTCCCAGAGCCCGCGCCGCCGCGAGATTCCCCAGCAGCGAAGAGTCCTGGTGATTGACCGGCGTGGCGATCAGCGCGCCGTCCTCCCGGCGTTCGAGGCGCGCGCGAAGATAGTCTTCGCGCTGGTCGTTGGCGTCGAGATCGCGGCCGAGCAGGGCGGTCTCGCGCACATGGCGGATGCTGGTCTGGCCCGAAAGCGCGCGGATCAGCGGCACCAGAAACAGGAAGCCGCAGACATAGGATGAAACGGGATTGCCGGGCAGGCCGATCACCCGCATCGCGCCGAGCCGCCCGTGCATCATCGGCTTGCCCGGGCGCATTGCGATGCGCCAGAACGCCATGGCCGTCCCCTCGGCCTCCAGCGATCGCTTGACGAGGTCATGGTCGCCGACCGAGGCGCCGCCCATGGTGATCAGAATATCCGCGCGGGCCTCGGCGGCGCGGCGGATGCCCTCCGTGGTGGCGGCGATCGTGTCGGCGGCGATGCCGAGATCGATGATGTCGGCGCCTTCTGCCCGCGCCAGCGCCCGCAGCCCGTAGCCGTTGGAGTAGACGATCTGGCCCGGGCCGGGGCTCGAGCCCGGCATGACAAGTTCGTCGCCGGTGCCGAGCACGGCGACCTTGGGGCGGCGGCGCACCGGAATCTCCGGGTAGTTCATGCCGGCGGCGAGCGACAGATCGCGGTCGGTCAGGAGGCGTCCACCCTTGAGAAGGACGTCGCCCTCGTTGAAATCGACCCCGGCGGGGCGGATATGCCGTCCCTTCACGGCCGCCTCGGTGATGCCGATGCGATCGCCGTCGACGGTCGTGTCTTCCTGGATGATGACGGCGTCGGCGCCCTCGGGAATGACGCCGCCGGTGAAAATCCGCACCGCTTCGCCGACGGCTATCTTCTGCTCGAACGGGCGGCCGGCGGCGACCTCGCCGATCACTTTCAACCGTACAGAGAGATCGGCGGCGTCGGCCGCGCGCACGGCATAGCCGTCCATCGCCGACATTGCCTGCGGCGGCTGGGTTCGCAGCGCTGCGAGATCGCGTGCCAGCACCCGATGCCAGCCCGCGTCGAGCGCGATCATTTCCTCGGGCAACGGGTCTGCGCCGGCAAGGATTGCAGCGGTCGCATCGGCAACAGGCATCAGAGCCACTGGCAAATCCCCTTAAATTCCAAGCGCCGCAAGCGCCGTTGCGATGTCGTCGGGCGATCTCACATGCACCGCGCTCAGGCCCCGTGCACGAGCGCCCGCGACATTCTCGGCGGAATCGTCGAAGAACAGGATACGCGAAGCGGGGAGGCCGATCGCCTTGACCACGTGATCATAGGCCTCCGCTTCGGGTTTCCGAAGCCCGATCGTCGATGACAAATAGATCTCGCGGAAATGACCGAGCAGGTCGGCATAGGCGCGCGAAAAATGCTCGACATGCGCGCCGTTGGTGTTGGAGAAGGCATAGAGCGGCAGCCGCGCTCCGGCGCGCGCAAGCATCGTGGCGATTCCGGGCATTTCGCCGGCGAAAATCGCGTTCCATCCCTCGAGGAACTGCATATCGGTGATGTCGATCCCGAGCGATGCACGCAGGCTTTCGAAAAAGTCGGCATCGCTGATCTCGCCCCGTTCGTGCCGCCGCCAGGCCTCGTCGGGCGAGAACCTGCCGACGAGATGCGAGGGCTCGCAGCCGGCATGGCCTGCCCAACTGGCCACCACCTTGCTGAAGTCGATATCGAGCACGACCCGCCCAAGGTCGAACAGCAAGGCATCGGCGGAGTTGGGAGTGAGTGGCAAATTCATGGCAGTCGTTTACAAAACTGGACGGGCTCGGGCAACGGGGGCCTGCGGCCCGATCAATCCGGCGCTTATGCCGGAGCACAAGCTATGCTAGGGATTGTGAAGAACACCGGGAGGGGTCGCATGAAAATTCTGGACGGAATGTTGGGCGCTGTTGCCGTAATCGCGCTGCTGGCCGGGCCGGCTTTGGCCCAAAATGTGCCCCAGTACGGCGAGACCGACAAAGGCAAGTCCCCCTCGGAAATCGCCGCCGAAAAGGATGCCGAGAGGGCCTATCAGCGGTCGCTGGGCAACATACCAGCGCAGAAGAGCCAGGACCCCTGGGGAATCGCGCGCGAGAGCACACCAGCGAACGCAGCCAAGGCCACGCCGGCGAAACCGAAGGCCAAGGCTGAAAACGCCAAGGCCGAAAACGCCAAGGCTCAAACCAGGTCGGCCGATACAAAGCCCGGCAACACCGCAAAATAGAAGACACGGGTCCCGGCACCGTGCCGGGACAACGATGCCCGGAACCAGGATACCGGAAATGACTGACAGTCTGCTCTTTTCCCCGATGACGATCCGCGGGATCGAGCTTCGCAACCGCATCGTGGTGCCGCCGATGCATCAATATTCGGCCGTGAAGGGCTTTCCTACCGACTGGCATCTGATGAACGCCGGCAAGTTCGCCGCCGGCGGGGCTGGCCTCGTCGTCGTGGAATCGACCAAGGTCGAGCGGCGCGGCTGCGGCACGGTCGGCGATCTCGGCATCTGGGACGATGCCTTTGTCGAACCGCTCGGCCGTCTCGTCAAATTCATCAAGCAGCAGAACTCGGTCGCCGGCATTCAGCTCGGCCATTCCGGGCGCAAGGCGCGGGCGACAAGGCCGTGGGAGGGCGATCGCCCGCTGCAGCGGACGCCCGATATCGAGGACTGGGATGCATGGTCGCCGGTCGCGCCGAGCGCGCTTCCCCACAGCGAGAAATGGCCGGTGCCGAAGGCGCTGGAGCGCCACGAAGTGAAGGATCTGGTGCAGGCGTGGGGCAACGCGGCGCGGCGCGCGCATGAGGCGGGCTTCGACATGCTGGAGCTGCACGGCGCACACGGTTACCTCGTGCATCAGTTCCTGTCGGAACGCTCGAACCAGCGCACCGACGAATATGGCGGCTCCGAAGCCAACCGCATGCGTTTCATCACCGAGATCACGGAAGCGGTACGAACGCACTGGCCTGACGAAAAGCCGTTGTTCGTCCGCCTGTCGGTGGAGGACAATGCCGGATGGGGACCGGAGCAAAGTGCGCGGCTGGCAAAGATCCTCAAGGGCAAAGGCGTCGACGTCATCGATTGCTCATCCGGCGGCATCACCGAGATGGCGCCGATCCTGGGCAAGGAAATCAAGTACAGCTATCAGGTGCCGCTGTCGGAATATGTGAAGCGCCACGCCGACATCATGACCATGGCGGTCGGCCTCATCATCCACGGCGACCAGGCCGAACAGATCTTGCGTGACGGGCAGGCCGATCTGATCGCCGTCGGCCGCGAAATCCTCAACAACCCGAACTGGCCGATGGACGCCGCGCTGAAACTCGGCGTGGACGGCCCATTCCGCAACGTTCCGCCGCAGTTCGGCTACTGGCTGGGCACTCGCGCCAAGCGCGGCTTTGGAACGCAGCCGTCCACGTGGCAAAACGGCCTGCAAGCCCAAAGGTGATGTCAAATCCGTAGCCCGCATGAGCGCAGCGACACGCGGGTATCAGAGGCAACGAGAGACCCCGGATATCGCATCCGGGCTATCCTGGGTAACCCCGGCTACGCGCCGATCCGCTTCTCGAAGAAAACGCTGCTCGCGATCGATTGCGGCGTCATCCGTGCATAGGCGCCGAATGCCGGACATTCCCGGAATCCCATTCGCACATAGAGACGCATCGCCGCGATCTGCCTGTCTCCCGTCTCCAGGCGCAATACGGGGAGCCCGGCACCACGGGCCTCCGCCTCGATGCGGGCCAGCATGGCGTCTGCAACTCCTTGTCCCCGTGCGGTGTGGCGCACATACATGCGCTTGACCTCCGCGAAATCGGGAAAGAGGTATACGCCGCCGCAACCCACCGCCGTTCCGCGCAGTCTCGCGAGAAAGAATCGGAACTGCGGTTGAAAGATCGCGGCGAGCGTCGATCCATGCCGCTGCTCAGGCGAATACTCCGCGGAGAGCACGGCCTCCAGTTCACCGACGAGTGAGCGCACCTCTTCGGTAGCGGCCAGCGCGGGTTCGATCTGCACTTCATCGCTATCGCCCATCGTTGCCCCCCTTTGAACCCGGCGGAATCGCGGCCCGGCCCACCCTAATATTGCACCCGACAGAAGCTCGGCAAATGCCTTTGTTTCCAGCAAGAAAATACGCGTGTTTCTGTTGAATCAGACAGTTAAAGCCTCCTGAAGGCCGTATTGCCCCGGACGGGCGCGCCTTGATCCGACCAAAAAGCCATTGTGTGCTGGTGGTGCCGGGGAGGGCGCCGATTCAGAGCAATCGCGAGCGTCCATCATGAAAAGGGACGCTTCAAAGATGCGCAGGAACTTTGCCTTTCTCCTCGGCACCGCAACGGGCGCCTGTCTGGCCGTTCTCGTCATGGGGCCGCAGGGCGCACATCTGGTTGCGGCGGCAAAGGCCGCGGCCCGTCCGGATCTCTACGCGCAGCTCAATCTGTTCGGCAACGTGTTCGAGCGGATCAAGACCAGCTACGTCGAGAAGCCCGACGATTCCAAGCTGATGGAAGGCGCCATCAACGGCATGATCTCCTCGCTCGATCCTCATTCGCGCTACATGAATGAGAAGGGCTGGAGCGACATGCAGGAGACCACCCATGGCGAGTTCGGCGGGCTCGGCATCGAGGTCACGATGGAAGACGGCCTCGTCAAGGTGGTCACGCCGATCGACGATACCCCTGCGGCAAAGGCCGGCGTCCTGTCGGGCGATGTGATCACGCACATCGACGATGAGGCCATCCAGGGCCTGAGCCTCGAACAGGCCGTGAGCCGGATGAAGGGGCGCCCCAACAGCAAGATCCGGCTGAAGATCAGCCGCAAGAATTCAGCCGCGCCGATCGACGTCGCCATCCTGCGCGAAATCATCCGGGTGCGGCCGGTCCGCTTCCGCACCGAAGGCGGCGACATCGGCTACATCAGGATCACCCGCTTCAACGAGCAGACAACCGAAGGCTTGAAGAAGGCGATAGCGAGCATTTCTAAGGAGATCCCGCAGGACAAGCTCGCGGGCTATGTGGTCGACCTCCGCAACAATCCCGGCGGATTGCTCGACCAGGCGGTTTCGGTGTCGAGCGCCTTCATGAACCGCGGCGAGGTCGTTTCGACACGCGGCCGGATGGCGGAGGAAACCCAGCGCTTCTCGGCGCGCGGCGGCGACATGACCAAGGGCAAGCCGCTCGTCGTCCTGATCAACGGCGGATCGGCATCGGCATCGGAAATCGTCGCCGGCGCGCTTCGCGACCACAAGCGTGCGACCCTGATCGGGACGCGTACGTTCGGCAAGGGTTCGGTGCAGACGATCATCCCGCTCGGTGCCGGCAACGGCGCGCTGGCGCTGACCACTGCGCGCTACTTCACGCCATCGGGCCGCTCGATCCAGGCCCAGGGCATCGCCCCCGATGTCGAAGTGCTGCAGGACGTACCGGACGAGTTGAAGGCCCGCTCCGAACTGAAGGGCGAAGCCTCGATGCGCGGCCACCTCGCGGCCGACGGCGCCGAGCAGGCCGGTTCGCAGTCCTACGTCCCGCCGAACGAGAAGGACGACAAGGCGCTGAGCGCCGCGTTCAACCTGCTGCGCGGGGTGACCTTGAATGCCAATGCCGCGAAGCGGGCAGTGGCGAACTGAGCGATGCGCCGGGCGGGATTGCGGAGCGAATGCCGCGTTTGCCGCCACTGTGATTGAAGCAGGATACCATCCACGTCATTGCGGAGCTCTGCGACAAAATTGCAGAGCAATTTTGCGCTGAAGCGACGAAGCAACCACCTCCCCGCAAGCGGTGAGATGGATTGTTTCGCTGCGCTCACGGTGGACGCGAGGCCGGTGCCCTTGGCCACAAGCTTCCAAGCCCGGACACAAAATCTCGAAAACAACCCCATGCAAAGTAGAATAGGTGTCCTTTTCTGAAACTCCGTCTCCGACCGGCCGTAGCTCGCGCGAGATCTTTGAACTAGCCGGTTCCCGCTAAGTACGCGTTCAAACGGAGTCATCATGTTGAGAAAATGGACTTTGCTGACCTTGATCCTCTCCCTCGGTTCGAGTGGATCGCTGCATGCAAATCCGCTGGATTCGCCCGGGACCGTCTATATTGACGGCCTGCCCTGCAACAGGGCGTGTCAGTCCTACATGGCCTGGTCGAGGCCATCGACTGCGCAACACCGCGGGGTGAGTGAGAAGAACGTGCTGCTGCCGGCGGAGATGGAAACAGGAAGAATGGGCCACGCGGCGCGTCCGCGCGTGGCGCGGCAGCCTGTGCCGGTTCCCCGTCCGGCGCGCGCCGGCATGGCCAGTTCGAGCATCAAGCCTTTGAACATCAAGGCGTCGCACAGCAAGAATGCCACCGCACCCAAGCCGACCTATCAAGCAACCGCGAAAACCGCACCAGTGGCAGTCGTTCCAGAGAAGATCGAACAGAACGCCGCCGTTGGAACTCGGGAGCCGGAACGTAAATCGGGAGGCTCGGAGCGGGGGGAGCCGGTTCAGGGTGCATCGCTCGCTGCGGCGCCATCCGCAGAGAGTGCCAAGCCCGAGGTAGCTGCTCCGCCGCCCTCTGCGCTTGAGACCGCTGTGCTGCCTGACGCGGCTGACGCAACTCCCGCTTCCGCGCCCCGCACCATACAGCAGCAGGTCGCAGAAGCGACCGGAATGGCCGAGCGCTTAACCGCGATCACGCTGGAGCGGGAGAGCGTCGACAACTCGGACAATCAAGACGCAAAATCCGCCGACGCCGGCGATGTCGACGCGACTGCGTCCACGGCGCCTGCCAACCCGACCAATCTTGTGGCGCTTGTTCTCGCGCGTCCCGAGATCAATTCGTTATCCGACCTGAACAACAGGAACATCGCGATCGAGGAGAGGCAATCCACAGCGAGCGGAAGCGTGAGCGCTGCACTGATGGCGGTGGGCGCCGCCGAAGTCCAATTCAGCAAGGGACAGGCTGGGGCGATCGACCAACTGATCAGCGGCGAAGTCCCCGCCGCGGTCCTCACGCTGGCATCACCTGAGGCGGCAGAGTGGTTTCCCGATATCGCGGGCTTCAGGACTTTTCGCCTCCCGCTCTCGCCGCGGGCGCGACTCTAGCTGCGCAGCAGGGCGGAAAGCGCTCTCGCAGATCCGCCCTGCGCGTTAGTCTTCATCCTTCACTGACGTGTTGAGGTTTGCCCTTCTTGCGGCTTTGCGCGCAGACCAGCGCGCTCGAAGCCGCTTCAAGGCACGAAACGTCGCAGGGGCTACCGCCTGGATCGCGAGAGAAGCGCCCCCGGCGACCAGCCCCTTGACGACATCGAATGCCAGATCGGGCCAAAAATACCACATGACCCCTGTGTCCTTCTTCACAGGGGCACCGCCGGGCGGCAATGGGCAGAAACAAGAAATGGAAAAGCCCCGTCCGTCGCCGGCGGGGCCCCAGAAAATCCCTGTACGCGGTATTCAGCGCACGCGAAACCCTTGGTTCACCCGCTCAAGGTGGACTCGAGAATGAGTGATGTGCACCACACCATTGAGGCCGTGCGATTGAAACCGCGCATGACAATTCTCCCGAAACGAAACTGAGCGGACGTGGTCGAACCGCGTGCTTCATGTTGCTACCGCTTTCTTGACCGCGTGGCGCACCCCGGGGCTAAACCCGCCGAGGGCACCGTGCAGCTGACACAACCAGACCAAACGACTCCTGTCTGTGTGCCAATTCACAAATGCACGAATTGCGCTGATTGAGGCCGTAGCCTGTACAACGACATCAAGCTATCGTGCAAGCGCAGTTTTGATGATGATTGGTCAGGTTGGCTGACGCAGCGACGGCAACGCGGCGAAATGCATGGATGAGGTGTCAAATGTCTGCACCCCGCAAGTTCGAGCTGAGCATCCTCAATCACGATGAGACGACGCTCATAAGGACCTCGCATCATCCCGATATCGGTGAAGCGGATCGCGCGGCGCTTGAAGACCTCAAATCATCGCTGAGAAAGCTTCGGGACAAGGAGCGCACGGTCGCCTTCGGCCGGCGTCGCATCAGCAAAGGCAAGGCCGAGCCGCGCGGCCAGAACGTCTCTGGCACCGCCGAGCATTCCCTCCACCGCAAGCAGGTTTTCGCGGCTGCCCTGAAGCGGGTCAACAAGGAGCTCGCACGTCTGCAGAAATTCGAGGCGAAGAAAGAACTGGGAGAGGCGGCGCGGCGCGCGCTTTCGCTTCGCAGGGCACAGCAGTTTGCGCGTCCGGCGAATGAGCCGACGTCTCGCGAAGGCATGACGGCGATCCCAAGCCGCCGGCGAAACATCAAGCTCCCGCGGTCGACGATCGGACGGGTGTCGCAGGCAAACAAGCGAGCGCAGGCCAGAAGAGATTCCCGCCGCTGACCGAGCCGGTCATCGGCGCGCGGACGCGCTGTTCGTTGATTTGCGGCGACGCCAGCATTCGCCGCTTCATTTCCAAACATTAATTCCCCGGTCAGCATCGCGTAATGCGGGAAACGGCATCCATTGCCGCGTGCGGCTTTGCGCGCAATCATCATCCTGGAGATTTTCTGCAATGGACCAACGTAACCTTGTTTCTCATGGAGAGCGGAAGCGTTCCCTGTTCTCGGCACGAAAAGTGGCATTGATGGCTTCGGTCGTGACCGGGCTTGCGATCTATGGCATCAGCGCTTCGCCCGATCGCATCGACGTCTTCGGCAGCGCGGCGCATGCGCAGTCCGCCAGTGCGGTATCTGCCACTCAACCGACTGGCTTTGCGGACGTGGTGGAGCGAGTGAAGCCGTCGGTGATCTCGGTCAAGGTCACGATGAAGGACAAGGTCGCCGACGCGAGCAGCAAGGACGATTCCGACGAGCAGGGCTCGCCGATGGAGCGCTTCTTCAAGCAGTTCGGCGGCCCGAACGGCGAATTTCGGCAGTTCGGCAGCCCGAACGGTGAATTTGGGAATCCCGGCCGTAACCGCCGGCACGGCGCGATGGGGCAGGGCTCCGGCTTCTTCATTTCATCCGACGGATACGCGGTAACCAACAACCATGTCGTCGAGGGAGCCGACAAGGTCGAGGTGACGACCGACGCCGGCAAGACCTACACCGCGAAGGTCGTAGGCACCGATCCGCGCACCGACCTGGCGCTGATCAAGGTCGAAGGCGGTTCGGATTTCCCGTTCGCTAAGCTTTCGACGGGCAAGGCCAGGATCGGCGATTGGGTGCTCGCAGTCGGCAACCCGTTCGGCCTCGGCGGCACGGTTACCGCCGGTATCGTTTCGGCGAACGGCCGTGACATCGGAAACGGTCCTTACGACGATTTCATCCAGATCGATGCGCCCGTCAACAAGGGCAACTCGGGCGGCCCGACCTTCAACATGCAGGGCGAGGTCGTCGGCGTGAACACCGCGATCTATTCGCCGTCCGGCGGCAGCGTCGGTATCGCGTTTTCGATCCCGGCGAACACCGTCAAGAGCGTGGTCGCGCAGCTGAAGGACAAGGGTAACGTCAGCCGCGGCTGGATCGGTGTTCAGGTTCAGCCGGTGACCCAGGATATCGCCGACGGAATGGGCCTGAAGCAGGCGCAGGGTGCGCTGGTGGCTGATCCGCAGAAGGACGGACCGGCAGCGAAGGCCGGCGTCGAGGCCGGCGATGTCATCACGGCAGTGAATGGCGAGCCGGTCAAGGATGCCCGCGAACTCGCGCGCGTCATCGGCGGCCTGGCGCCCGGCAGCACCGTCAAGCTCGACGTTCTGCAGAAGGGCAAGAGCAAGGTCGTCAGCCTGACCCTCGGGAAACTGCCGAACGACAAGCAGGCCAACGCCGACATTGAAGGCAAGCCGTCAGCGCAAGGTACCGACGTTCCGCGTCTGGGCCTCACGCTTGCGCCTGCCGGCAAGGCAGACGGCAAGGACGGTGTCGTCATCGCGAAGGTCGAACCGAACAGCGCGGCTGCCGATCGCGGCGTCAAGAAGGGCGACGTGATCCTCGAGGTTGCCGGAAAGAGCGTCGCGAAGCCCGGCGACGTCGGCGAAGCGCTTGAAGCTGCCCGTAGCGACAAGAAGAGCAGCGTGCTGATGCGGCTCCGTTCCGGCGACGCGTCGCGTTATGTCGCCTTGCCGCTGGCAAACAGCTGATGCAACTCGGCTGGCAGCGGCTGTTTCGTCGCTGCCAGCCATCTTCTGCCGCGCGTGGCGTTCGGAGTTTTTCGAATTTCGCGGATCACCAAATGGCCAACAGCAGCGATGTCAATTCTGGCGGGCGTTCGGATGCGGGGCAGGCATGGGCCAGCGGCTGGCATCTCTGGCGGGTTATCATCCCGAGGCGATCGATTACCGGTCGGCTCGTCTGGGGATTGGTATGGCGGCGCAACCGCGGCGGGCAGTGGATCTACAAGAGGTTCGTCGAGTACTCGTAGCCGGATGATGATCGGCAATGATCGGCAATCTGTCTCCTGCGACGACCGTCTGCGGCAATCTCGTCCGCCTGCTCAGGGCCCGGCCCGATAGTGCCCGGACTTGCCGCCGATCTTCTCGATGAGATGAATACCTTCGATGCGGACGCCGCGTTCGACCGCCTTGATCATGTCGTAGATCGTGAGGCACGCAACCGATACCGCCGTCAGCGCTTCCATCTCGACGCCGGTCGGCCCGGTGACCTTGACGGTGGCACGGACGATGCAGCCGGGTAGCTTCTTGTCGGGCGCGATGTCGAGCGTGACCTTCGACAGCGCCAGCGGATGGCACAGCGGTATCAGTTCCGACGTGCGCTTCGCCGCCATGATGCCGGCGATGCGGGCTGTGCCCAGCACGTCGCCCTTTTTGGCGTTGCCGGAGACGATCAGATCCAACGTCGCCCTGGCCATCAGGACGCGTCCCTCGGCCACCGCCGTGCGTTCGGTCGCTTCCTTGGCCGACACGTCGACCATCCGCGCTTCGCCCGATGCATCGATATGGGTGAGGGCGCCGCCGCCTTTGGAAGACTTGCCCTTGGAAGACTTGCCTTTGGAAGCCTTGTCTTTGGAAACCTTGCGCGCCATCGGCTAGCG
>DATCXE010000364.1:0-8547 GCA_036565985.1 Bradyrhizobium sp. | reverse complement strand
GCGCCGGCGCGCCGCCGCTTCCCCTGCTTTTGCCCAGCCTAAGCTAAAATGCCTGGAACAGAAGTGTTGGTCGCGCCGGGTGGCATTGCTTGGATTACCTCATGTTCCCGTAATGTTCTTGACTTCTCCTCCGGTTCTCCGCTACCTTCGATTGCGTCACATGGGGCGAGCATGGTTCAGCGGGTTTCTACGGTAGCCTTTGAGGGGATCGAGGCCCGCGCGGTCGACGTGCAGGTGCAGGTCGCCCCTGGCCTGCCGGCGTTCGCGATCGTCGGCCTGCCGGACAAAGCGGTGTCCGAGGCGCGCGAGCGGGTGCGCTCGGCGCTGATCGCCTCGGGGCTGGCGCTGCCGGCGCGGCGGATCACCGTCAACCTCGCGCCGGCTGATCTGCCGAAGGAAGGCAGCCATTATGACCTGCCGATCGCGCTCGGCCTGATGGCGGCGATCGGCGCGATCCCGCCGGATGCGCTCAACGGCTTTACCGTGCTCGGCGAACTCGGGCTCGACGGATCGATCGCGGCGGTCGCGGGCGTATTGCCGGCGGCGATCGGGGCGAATTCGCGCGACGAGGGCCTGATCTGCCCCGCGGCGTGCGGCACGGAAGCGGCCTGGGCCAGCCCGGACATCCAGATCATCGCGGCGAAATCGCTGATCCAGATCGCCAACCACTTTAAAGGCACGCAGGTGCTGTCGCGGCCGCAGCCGAAAGTGCACGAGCCTGAAGCGACGCATCTCGATCTGCGCGACATCAAGGGCCAGGAGAGTGCCAAGCGCGCGCTCGAGATCGCCGCCGCCGGCGGGCATCACCTGCTGATGATCGGCTCGCCCGGCGCCGGCAAGTCGATGCTGGCGGCGCGGCTGCCCTCGATCCTGCCGCCGCTGTCGCCGTCAGAACTGCTTGAGGTTTCGATGATCGCCTCCGTCGCCGGCGAAATCCGCGACGGCGCGTTGACGGCGCGGCGGCCGTTCCGCACGCCGCATCATTCCGCCAGCATGGCGGCGCTCACCGGCGGCGGCATGCGCGCAAAACCCGGCGAGATTTCGCTGGCGCATCAGGGCGTGCTGTTCCTCGACGAATTGCCTGAGTTCGATCCGCGCGTGCTGGACTCGCTGCGCCAGCCGCTGGAGAACGGCGAGGTCTCGGTGTCCCGCGCCAACCATCGCGTCACCTACCCGGCGCGCTTCATGCTGATCGCGGCGATGAACCCGTGCCGTTGCGGCCATGCCTATGAACCCGGCTATTCCTGCAAGCGCGGCCGCATCGACCGCTGCACGTCAGACTACCAGATGCGGATCTCGGGCCCGCTGATGGACCGCATCGATCTGCGCATCGAAGTCCCCGCGGTGACCGCCGCCGATCTCATCCTGCCGCCGCCTTCGGAAGGCTCCGCCGAAGTTGCCGCCCGTGTCGCCGCCGCCCGCGACATCCAGCTCGCGCGCTACGCCAATGCCGGCATGCCGCATGTCCGCACCAACGCAGAGGCGCCGGCATCGCTATTGGAGACGATCGCGCAGCCGGATTCGCAAGGACAAAAACTGCTGCGCGACGCCGCCGAGACCATGAAGCTCACCGCGCGCGGCTATCACCGTGTGCTGCGCGTCGCGCGTACGCTCGCCGACCTCGACGGCGCGGAAAAAATCGGCCGCCTGCATCTGGCGGAAGCGCTGTCGTATCGCGCGCTGGCGGAGGATTTGCGGCGCGCGGCGTGAGCGGCGCGCTCTCTCCGTCATTGCGAGCGCAGCGCAGCAATCCATGCCTCCACACGCCGCGCTATGGATTGCTTCGCTGCGCTCGCAATGACGATGTGGCGGCGGCGGACCGTATAAATACGCAACTATCAACACACCGGTAACTACTTCCCTTTACCCTCTGCCAACCATAGGCCCGTTGTCGCGGGCTGGTGTCGAGTGGGTTGCGTGTCATGTTGCGTTTGAAGGTTCTGGCCTCGGTCGTTCCGTTGGCTGTTGCCGCCCTGTTCGCGCGCGGCGAGTTGTTGGCCGGTCCGCGGCCTTGCATCGAGATATCGGGTACATCGGTCCAGATCGCCACGCTCTCCTGGCAGGCGCATCGGCATGTCAGTTTCACCAGCGATCCTGGCCGCGCGACGGTGCGGGTCCAGATCTCGGACAGCGCGGAAGCCGCCGACTTCACCGTGATCGACGACTTCGACACCGCCGAAGCCGGTGCCTGCGGGAGTTCGGCGCCACCGCAACTGGTCGCGATCTCCGGGAATCCTTCGGAAGCCGAGCCCGTGATCTATCTTTCCAGGGACGGCCCCGCCGACTACCGGATCTTCGTTAGCTCGAAGAGCTTTTCGGTGCGCGATGCCGCTGCCCTGATCGTCGGCGCAAGCGGCGACCGCCATCGCATCGAAGCGGCCTCGCTTTAACCTTTCATTCACCCTGTTCTCATCGCGGCCAACAACCGGCCGCAACCTCAAACACTTTGCAATGTCGGCGACGCATCGTCTGCCTTAATCACGCGGCGAATCAGGACGCCTCAGTTCAAGCAACAATCTCAGGGTCATTGGCGATGATGGGGCGGACTTTCCGGATCAAACTGCATTTGCGCCGCTTCGCCCGCCGTCATCCGTGGATCAGCTTCACCTTCCGGTCGCTGATGGTGTTCTCCGTCGTATTCGGCGGCGCCTATGGGTTCATCGCCGGGAGCCGCTCGGAAACCTCGGGCTATGATCCACATAACTTTGCGATCGGCGTCGCCTTCCTGTTTGCGATCGCCTGCGTCGCGCTCGCGGCCACGAGCTTTCGCATCCGCATGATCCGCAAGAAGCTGCGCAAGATCGCGCTGCATAACGAGGTGCTGGCCGACCGAAACTGGGAATTGCAGGAAGCCGAGCAGCGCGCACGCCTGCTGTTCGAATCGCAGGGCGACCTGATCGTGCTGCGCGATGCCGAGGGCTGCATCAGCTACGCCAACGATGCCTATTGCGAGCTGGCGCAATCGCCGCGCAGCGCGCTGATCGGCAGCCGCGCCACGCTTGCGGTCCTGGAACAGGGCGACACCGCGCTGGAATCGAACGGCACCCGCGTTCACGACCAGAAGATTGCAGGGCCGCTGGGCCCGCGCTGGATCGCGTGGCGCGAGGGTCTCGTCCGCAACGATGCCGGCGGCCCTGCCGAAATGCAGAGCGTCGGTCGCGACGTCACCGATCGCACCGAAAGCGAACGGGCATTGGCCGAGGCCCGCGACCAGGCCGATGCGGCGAGCCGCGCCAAGTCGCGCTTCCTCGCGATGGCAAGCCACGAAATCCGCACGCCCCTGAACGGCATCATCGGCATGAGCGGCCTGCTGATGGATACGCCGCTGACGCCGGAACAGACGACCTATGTCAAGGCCGTGAAGACTTCCGGCGACGCGCTGCTTTCGCTGATCGAAGAACTGCTCGACTATTCCAAGATCGAGGCCGGCAAGCTCGATCTCGAACACCGTCCGTTCGCGCTTTCAGGCCTGATCGAAGACATCACCGAATTGCTGGCGCCGCGCGCGCAGGCAAAGCGAATAGAGATAGCCGCCTATGTCGACGACCGGCTGCCGATGCAGGTGATCGGCGACGCCGCGCGGTTGCGGCAGGTGCTGCTCAATCTCGCCGGCAATGCCATCAAGTTCACCTCGACCGGCGGCGTCGCCCTGATCGTCGAGCCCGGCATCTGGCCGAACGAGATCAGTTTCCTGGTGCGCGACACCGGCATCGGTATCGCGCCCGAGGCGCAGGCGCGGATCTTCCGCGAGTTCGAGCAGGCCGACGACCGCATCGCCCGCAGCTATGGCGGCACCGGGCTGGGCCTCAGCATCTCCGACCGCATCGTCAAGCGCATGGGCGGCCGCATCACGCTGGAGAGCAAGCCGGATACCGGCTCGACGTTCGAAGTGTCGATCCCGCTCGCGGCCGCACGCAGCGAACAGAAGTCCTTCACCGCGCCGGATCTTTCGGGCCAGTTCATCATGCTGGTCTCGCCCGAGAGCATCGAGGCCTCGCTCGCCGCGCGGCGGCTGCAGCGCTGGGGCGGCCAGACCTGCATGGTGTCGGATGCCGATGTCGCACTGGCCCTGCTGCCCGAGCGGGCATGGCACGCGATCCTGATCGACCACACGCTGGGGCTTACCGATATCGAGCGGCTCGGCGAGGCTGCGCGGCTTCATGCCAGGCAGCGCATCGTGATGTTCACGCCGGCGACGCGGAATGAACTGCACCCACAGGCCAACTCGGCCTTCACCGGCTATCTGGTCAAGCCGTTGCGCGCCGCGTCGCTTGCGGCACGCCTGATGGCGACCCCGGAAGTGGCCGCGCCCGGCCTCGCCGCCGAACCGCTGATCGAACCGGCAGATGCCGCCGATGCGCCCGTTGCGCCGTCGGCGCCGGGCCTGTCGATCCTGGTCGCCGAGGACAACCAGATCAACGCGCTGCTGATACGCTCGCTGCTCGCAAAGCTGGGGCACCATACCGTCATCACCACCGACGGCGCCGAGGCGCTCGAATCCTGGCTATCGGCCAAATCCGCCGGCAGCCCCTATGACCTCGTGCTGATGGACATCCAGATGCCGAATCTCGACGGCATCGAGACGACCAAACGCATCCGCAGCCTCGAAGCCGGCCAGCCCGATCGCCGGACGCCGATCCTGGCGCTCACCGCCAACACGCTGGTGGAAGATCGCTACGCCTGTTTCGAGGCCGGCATGGACGGATTCCTGATCAAGCCGCTCGATCGCGAAAAACTGTCCGAAGCGCTCGCGGTCCTCGCCGCGGCACGGCACATCCCGGCGTGAGGTGACCGACGGCGCCGCTGTCGAACCTCATCCTGAGGAGCCGCGCAGCGGCGTCTCGAAGGATGAGTGGCACCAGCGGGGCCTCGTGGTTCGAGACGGCGCTTCGCGCCTCCTCACCAAGAGGGTTCGATAGTTGTTCGTAAGGCTACAGCCGCCGCAGCGCCACCGTCTCGACCAGGTGATCGGCGCGTTTTTTCAGGATCAGCGTCGCGCGCGGCCGGGTCGGCAGAATGTTGTCCTCGAGATTGGCGAGGTTGGTGCGTTCCCAGATCGCGATCGCCGTCGCCGTCGCCTCGGCGTCCGACAGCAGCGCGTAGCGGTGGAAGTAGGATTTGGGATCGTGGAACGCGGTGTCCCTGAGCGCAAGAAAGCGCCGCACATACCATTCGCGCAGCACGGGTTCGTCCGCATCGATATAGACGGAGAAATCGAAGAAGTCGGACACCACGGGGATGGCCTTGCCGTCGCGCGGCAGCCGGCCGGTCTGCAACACGTTGACGCCCTCGACGATCAGGATGTCGGGACGGTCGATCTCGATCCACTGGTTCGGAACGATGTCGTAGACCAGATGCGAATAAACCGGCGCGCGCACCGGCCGGCGCCCGGCCTTGATGTCGCTGAGGAAGGCCAGCAGCGTCGGCAGATCATAGCTCTCGGGAAAGCCCTTTTTCTGCATCAGGCCCTGCCGCTCGAGCACGGCGTTGGGAAACAGAAAGCCGTCGGTCGTCACCAGGTCGACCTTGGGCCGCGGCGACCAGCGCGCCAAGAGCGCCTGCAGCACGCGCGCGGTGGTCGACTTGCCAACCGCGACCGAACCGGCGACGCCGATGATGTAGGGCATCTTGCGGTCGCGGATGCCGAGGAACTGGCGCTGCGCCCGGTAGAGCCGGTCGGTCGTGTCGACATAGATTGACAGCAACCGCGACAGCGGCAGGTAGATGTCCTCGACCTCCCGCATGTCGAGGCGGTCGTGCATCGAGCGCAGCCGCTCGAACTCGCCCGGCTCCAGCGTCATCGGGGTGTCGTCGCGCAGGCCTGCCCACTGCTCGCGGGTGAAGATGCGGTAAGGGTTATATTGCTGATCGGTGGCCCGGATATCCATGAGCAGCCCTCCCGGTTAGTCGCGCTTGCGCGACGCCTTTTCCTCGAGCCCGGACATCGAGGTGCGCTGCGCCAGCGCGGCCTCGACCTCCTCGAGCCTGACGCCACGCGACTTCAGAAGCACCAGCAGGTGAAACAACAGGTCGGCGCTTTCGGCGATCAGGTGATCGCGATCGTCCTCGACGGCGGCGATCACGGTCTCGACCGCTTCCTCGCCGAGCTTTTTGGCGCAGTGCTCCGCACCCTTGTCCAGCAATTTGCGGGTGTAGGACGCCTCCCCTCCCGATGCGGCTCTTGCATCGATGGTAGCGGCCAGGTCGTGGATCGTGAAACGCGGCATCAACTGAACTCAACACTGGCGCCCGGCCGAGGGCCGCGGCGCCGTCCCGGAAAGGGACTTAGCACTTTTGTGACAGCGAGTCGTCAGGGATCGAGCCGCATCGGCAGCCCGGCGCGCACCATGTGCTCCTTGGCTTGCCGTATAGTAAATTCGCCGAAATGGAATATCGAGGCGGCCAGCACGGCGGTGGCGTGGCCTTGCCGGATTCCGTCGACGAGGTGGTCGAGATTGCCGACGCCGCCGGAGGCGATGACCGGTACGGGGACACTGTCCGCGATGGCCTGGGTCAGCGGCAGGTCGAACCCCTGCCGCGTGCCGTCCCGGTCCATCGAGGTCAGCAGGATTTCGCCGGCGCCGAGCGAGACAACCTCCTGGGCATATTCGATGGCGTCGATCCCGGTGGGTTTGCGCCCGCCATGGGTGAAGATCTCCCAGCGGTCCGAACCGCCAGCGCGCTTGACCCGCTTGGCGTCGATCGCGACCACGATGCACTGCTCGCCGAACTTCTCGGCCGCCTGCTTGACGAACTCGCGGTTGGAGACCGCAGCCGAGTTGATCGAGACCTTGTCGGCGCCGGAGCGCAGCAGCGTCTTGATGTCGTCGATGGTACGGACCCCGCCGCCGACCGTCAGCGGCATGAAGCAGGCCTCCGCCGTGCGGCGGACGACATCCAGCATGGTGCCGCGGTTTTCGTGGGTGGCGGTGATGTCGAGGAAGCACAACTCGTCGGCGCCGGCCGCGTCATACGCAATCGCCGCTTCGACGGGATCGCCGGCATCGCGCAGGTCGACGAAATTGACGCCCTTGACCACCCTTCCATCTTTCACATCGAGACAGGGGATCACGCGAACCTTGAACATCGTCTGTCTCCTAGGCGCGCATCAACTTGAGCGCGGCGGCGGGATCGAGCCGACCGTCATACAACGCGCGGCCGACGATGGCGCCTGCGAGCTTTTTGGCGCGCGGCTGCAGGAGCGCCTTGACGTCCTCGATCGAGGCGAAGCCGCCGGAAGCGATCACGGGAATGGAAATTCGCTCGGCCAGCGCGATCGTCGCATCGAGGTTGAGGCCCTTCAGCAGGCCGTCGCGCGCGATGTCGGTGAAGATGATGGCGGCGACGCCGGCATCCTCGAAGCGTTGCGCGATTTCGAGCGCGGTCACCTGCGAGGTCTCGGCCCAGCCTTCGACGGCAACCTTGCCGTCGCGGGCGTCGAGTCCGACGGCGACGCGGCCGGGGAATTTTTTCGCTGCGCTCCTCACCAGTTCCGGATCGCGCACCGCGGCCGTGCCGATGATCACGCGCGCAATGCCCTTGTCGAGCCAGGCTTCCACGGTCGCAAGGTCGCGGATGCCGCCGCCCAGTTGCACCGGCATGGTGACGGCCTTGAGCATCGCCTCGACCGCGTGCGCATTCATCGGCTTGCCGGCGAAGGCGCCGTCGAGATCGACGACGTGCAGATATTCGAACCCCTGCTCGGCGAAGGCGCGCGCCTGCGCCGCGGGATCGAGGTTGAACACGGTCGCGCGCGCCATGTCGCCCTGTTCGAGGCGCACGCACTGGCCGTTTTTCAGGTCGACGGCGGGAAAGAGGATCACGGCTTCCACTTCAGGAAATTCGAGATCAAAGCCAGGCCGAAGCGCTGGCTTTTCTCGGGGTGAAATTGCGTGCCGATCGCGGTGTCCTTGCCCACGATCGCGGTCACCGGACCGCCGTAGTCGGCGCGCGCCAGCACGTCGGCCTCGTTGGTGGCGTTGAGGTGATAGGAGTGCACGAAATAAGCATGGCGGCCCTTCGGCCCGAGCGGCAACCGCTCCAGCACCTCATGCTCGCGGACGAGGTCGAGCGTGTTCCAGCCCATGTGCGGAATCTTCAGGTTTTCCTCGCGCGGCGAGATCTTCTCGACGTCGCCCGCGATCCAGTTGAAGCCGTCGGTGGTGACATGCTCCTTGCCGCGCGTCGCCATCAGCTGCATGCCGACGCAGATGCCGAAGAACGGCCGCGCCTTGACGCGCACCGCTTCCGTCATCGCTTCCAGCATGCCGTCAACCGCATCCAGACCCCGTCGGCAATCGGCGAAGGCGCCGACGCCCGGGAGCACGATGCGATCGGCGCGGTACACGGCTTCAGGGTCGCGCGTCACCATGATCTTCTGCGGATCTTGCATGCTCCGCAAAGCACGCTCGAACGCTTTCGCGGCCGAGTGAAGATTGCCGGAGCCGTAGTCGATGATTGCAACGCTCATCGCGGCGCTCCCGGCTCGGGAAACAGCCCGATGATGCCGCCCTGCGGCAGCGGCGGCGCCTTCGAGAACGGCTGGCC
>DATCXE010000305.1:0-5613 GCA_036565985.1 Bradyrhizobium sp. | reverse complement strand
AGGGCAACGGGGCCACGCGCCAAGGCTTCCGCGAGGCGATCAACCACTTCCGGGGGACGACCATTAAGTGCCGCAATCGCGACGTTGGTATCGATACAGATCACGTCAACGCTGCAGCGTCATCATCATCGAGGATGGTGCCTTGATCGCGACCGTCCTCCATGAACGGAATGTCCCGATACTCTTCGAGCCGCGCGCGCCACGCCGCTGCGTCGAACGGCTTCTTCGCGGCGGGCTCGAGGATGACCTTGTCACCGACCTTGCTGACGCGCACTTCCGTACCCTCGAAGCGGAACTCTTTGGGCAGGCGGACCGCTTGACTGCGGCCATGCATAAACAATTTGGCGGTTGCGCTCATGGCACACCTCCTTCATGGCCCCGATAGATACCATTGATATATATCACGCGACCCTCACGCCGAACAGCGCCCGCACCTGCCCCGAGGCCTACCTCAGCCCCGCGCGCCTGAACCCCTCCAGGTAATGCACCTTGTCTTCCTCGTGCTCGAAGGGCAGTCCGGTCGCGAGCCAGGCCAGCGAGATGTTGGGCTGGGCGCGGCGGAGTTCCTGCAGCGCGGCCCTGGCGGCGTCAGTGCTGCCGACCATGCCGAGGGCAGCCGTCAGCACGCGGTGGGCGCCGACAAAATCGCTGCGCTGCCGCAGCGCCTCACGCGACAGGCGGATCGCCTCCGGATAATTGCGGCCGATATACTGGCAATAGGCGGCGACGCCGCAATAGACCGCGGCAAAGGGATCGCGGGGACTGAATTTCAATGCCTGGCGCGCGGCGCGATCGCCCTCTTCCCAGCGCCCGCGATAGGACAGTGCAACGCCATAGATCCCGCGCGCAGGCGAGAAATTGGGATTGAGCCGAAGCGCCAGCTCGAACTCGGCAATGCTGTCATCGAAGCGTCCCTGGAACAGATAGACGCTGGCGAGCGCATAGTGCGCCCACGCGTCCTCGCTGTCGGCCCGGATCGCCGCCAGCGCCGCGCGCTCCGCGACCGGGACAGCCTTGGACATCTCCTCCCAGCCCATGTGAGCGCTGAAGGTATGGCAGGCCGCCAGCAGCCCAAGCGCCTGGCCATAATTCGGATCGACGCTGATCGCCTTTTCCAGCAGCGCCTGCGCGACCAGATTGTCCTGCCGCGTCACGCGCCAGTAATGCGACAGCGCCCGCATCACGAGGTCCCACGCGTCCATGTTGTCGGGCGTCTTGCGCCGGGCGCGGAAATCCTCGGCGGCGTAGAGCTGCGGCTCGATCGCGGCGACGACGGCCTGGGTGATCTCGTCCTGCACGGCGAACACGTCGGCGAGATCGCGGTCGTAGCGCTCGGCCCAGAGGTGGCTTCCGGTGGATACGTCGACGAGCTGGGCAGCGATGCGCACATGGTCGCCGTCCTTGCGCACGCTGCCTTCGACGAGGTAGCCGACGCCGAGTTCCTCGCCGATCTGCTTGTGATGGACCGACTTTCCCCGGTAGAGGAACGAGGAATTCCGCGCGATCACATAGAACCAGCGCAGCTTCGACAGCGCGGTGATGATGTCCTCGCTGATGCCTTCCGAAAAATATTCCTGCTCCGGCTCGCCCGAAAGATTGGCGAACGGCAGCACGGCAATCGCGGTGCGATCGAGCGCCGGAGAATGCCGGTGCTGCTGCTCGGCGGCGGGCGTGGCTGGTTGAGGCACATCGCGGCGCGCTTCGGCGCCGTTCGCGGAGTGCGGCTGCACGTCGCCGACGAAGCGAAAACCCTTTCGCGCGATGGTGCGGATCATGGCCTGATCCTTGCCGGTATCGCCGACCGCCTTGCGCGCGGCGTTGATCCGGCTCGTCAAGGTGGATTCGGAGACGATGCGGCCGTCCCAGACAGTTTCGATCAGGTCGTCCTTAGTGACGACGTGGTCGCGATTCCGGATCAGGTGAACCAGAAGATCGAACACCTGCGGCTCGACCGCGATGCTCTTGCCGCCGCGGGTCAACTCGCGAAGGTCGACATCGAGCACGTGGTTGGAAAAGTGAAATTGCACGGCTTCATCCCGGTTGGATCATCATAAACCACTTCGTCCCGCAGGTTGAGGTAGATCGAATTTCCCGACGAGACCGTGTGCGAGATCTCACAGAAGCGGGCATCTCAATGAAAAAACAGGACGCCCTCAAGGCAAAATCAGCCCCGCATCACAGTCTTTAGGTCCTGACAGGGTCATCTTTGGTTCATTCGCGGCCCGCCCCGTGGCCGCATGAACCAGGAAGGAGACACCGATGGCCGCCCAGACAGCGCTTGCCGCAACGCCGAACCAGCCCGCCCCCGACCTTGCCGCCCTCAAGACGCGTCAACAGGCCGCATGGTCGTCCGGCAATTACGCCATCGTCGGCTCGACGCTGCAGATCGTCGGCGAAGAGCTCTGCGAGGCGCTCGATCTCAAGGCCGGCTCGAAGGTGCTCGATGTCGCCGCCGGCAACGGCATGGCGACGCTAGCCGCGGCGCGGCGGTGGTGCGACGTCACCTCGACCGACTACGTGCCGGCGTTGCTGGAGCACGGTCGGGCGCGCGCCACGGCGGAAGGCATGCAAGTCGAATTCAGGGAAGCCGACGCGGAGAACCTGCCGTTCGACGATGCCAGCTTCGAGGTGGTGCTCTCCACCTTCGGCGTCATGTTCACGCCGAACCAGGACCGCGCGGCCGCCGAACTGCTGCGGGTCTGCAAGCCCAGGGGCCGGATCGGCCTCGCCAACTGGACGCCGGAAGGCTTCATCGGACAGGTCTTCAAGACGCTCGGCAAATATCTGCCGCCGCCCGCCGGGGCCAAATCGCCGGCGCTGTGGGGGACACGCGCGCGGCTGACCGAAATGTTCGACGCCGGGGCAAGCTCCATCAAGGCCGAATCACGCCTCTTCAAGTTTCGCTATCGCTCGCCGGAGCACTTCCTCGACGTGTTCAAGACCTATTACGGCCCGGTGCTGAAAGCATTCGCCGCCCTCGAGCCTGCGAAACAGGAAGAACTGCATGACGATCTCAATGCGCTGATCGTTCGCATGAACAGCTCCGGCGACGGCACCATGGTCGTGCCCAGCGAATATCTCGAGGTCGTCATCACCAAGCGGTGAGACGGGCGTCATCACCAAGCGGTGAGACATCGCGCTCGCAAAATCTCGGCGGGGCCATTGGCCTCGCCGAAGAATTCCCGTCCATAGATCAGGAATTATTTCGATGAATAATATCGTTCAAATCCCGCGCGCGGAGCGCGGCAAGACCTGCGTCGTGGCCCTGCACTGCTCGCTCGGCTCGGGCCGCCAATGGAAGACGCTCGCCGATGAACTCGCCCGCAGCCATCGGTTTTTCGCCCCCGATATCTCCGGCTATGGCGCCAACACCTGCGTGCTGGATCTGCCGCTGACGCTCGCGGAAGAAGTCCGATGCCTGAGCGGCAACCTCAACGACGCGGACGGGCCGATCCACCTCGTCGGCCATTCCTATGGCGGCGCCATCGCGTTCAGGATCGCGACCGCTTCTCCGTTCGCGCACCGGGTGCGCAGCCTGACGCTGATCGAGCCGGTGCTGCCGACGCTGTTGTGCGAAAGCGATGCCGACCGGCGGCTTCACGCGCGGTTCGCGCAGGTCACGCGTGACGTCACCGAGGACATCTGGAACGGATCGGTGCTCGAAGCGATCGACATGTTCACCGCGTTCTGGAACGGGTCCGGTCCGCAGGATCCCGCGCCGGCCGGCGTGCGGCTGCGCATGATCGAGCGCGCCGACAAGCTCGTGTTCGATTTCCAGGCGGCGTTCGCCGAGGAGAATGTCGCCACTGCGGCGGCCTCGCTTCGCGTTCCGACGCTTTTGCTTTCGGGCGGGCTGTCGCCCTATTTCACCCAGCGCATCGTGCAGCGGCTCGGCGCGATCATCGATGGCGCCGAGGTCCGGCATTTGCCGGCCGCGGGCCACATGCTGCCGCTGACCCATGCCTCAACGATCAACCCCACGATCGCGCGGCATATCGCCCGCGCCGACGAACTCGCCGCCGTTCCGCTGGCGGTCGAAGCGGCGCTCGCGGAGGCCGTCATCCTTCCCGAGGTTTGACGTCGGCGGGGTCGACATTCTTGGCGCTTGGCGCTGCTGTCGAGCTTCTGGTATCGGTTAAGGCCGTAACCGGGAGCGAAATGCCGATGACCATCCTCCGCACGCGCAACCATTCACTGACGCTGGCTCCCCTGTTTGCTGCGGGGTTATTCTGCCTGTCGTCGTCCCCCGGCCTCGCCGCCGCGGACGATCCCGATCCGGCCGCGCCGAAGGGTGCCGCGGTCACGGTGCTCAAGGCCGCGAAAGCCTGCTTCGCCAACATCGTCGAAGTGTCCGGCACCATCATTCCGCGCGAGGAGAATCAAGTGCGGCCCGAGCGGATGGGCCTGAAGGTCGCCGAGGTGATGGTGGATGCGGGCGATACCGTCACCGCAGGCCAGGTCCTGGCGCGGCTCACTCTGCCCGAGGGCGGGCAGATCTCGGTGCAGGCGCCGGTGGCCGGCGTGATCTCGGCAACGACCGCTTCCGTCGGCGCGCTGGCCTCCGGCAAGGGCGAAGCGCTGTTCTCGATCATCGCGCGCAGCGAGTTCGACCTGGTCGGCATGGTGCCGACGCGCGACATCGCAAAACTGGCGGTCAACCAGACCGCGCGGATCAAGGTGATCGGCGCCGGCGAGGTCGATGGAAAGGTGCGGCGGCTGTCGACCACCGTCGAGCCCAACAGCCAGCTTGCGCAGGTGTTCGTTGCCGTCACCACCAACCGCCGCCTGCTGGTCAATTCATCCGGCCGCGCGCAGATCAAGACCGGGCAGAGCTGCGGCGTCTCGGTGCCGCTCACCGCCATTCTCTATGGCTCCGCCGGCACCGTGGTGCAGGTGGTGCGGCGCGCGCGCGTCGAAACGCGGCGGGTGGAAACCGGATTGATGTCAGCCGGACAGGTCGAGATCACCTCCGGGCTGCAGGAAGGCGACATCGTGGTGGCGCGCGCTGGCGCCTTGCTGCGCGAGGGCGATCCGGTGCGGCCGGTGACGGCGAGCGCGGATGTGAAATAGGACGAGGCTGCAATTATCGTTGTCGTCCCTGCGTTCGTGTTCGCAGGGACGACAGCAGTGTTTCGCGCATGTACTACGTTTATATCCTTGCGAGCCGGCGTCATGGGACCCTGTATATCGGGGTGACCAATTCCCTTTCGAAACGCTTGGAGCAGCATCGCAATGGCGAGGGCTCGTCGTTCGTCAAAACCTACGGCGTTTACCGGCTGGTCTACGTCGAAGCTTACGAGCGACCGGAAGAGGCGATCACCCGTGAGAAACAATTAAAGCGCTGGAAGCGGGATTGGAAAATCGAGTTGATCGAGCGCGAGAATCTGGAGTGGCGCGATCTCAGCGATCTGATTGTTTGATCCAAGCTAACTCTATCCCCGTCGTCCCTGCGAACGCAGGGACCCATACGCCGCGGCCCACGAAACGGGGCACGACGGCAGATGGCTACACTTTAACAACTGACAACGATCGTTGGCGAACGCAGAGCATCGGCGACCGAACGTCATCGATGGATCACGCGGTATGGGTCCCTGCGTTCGCAGGGACGACGAT
>DATCXE010000279.1:0-4797 GCA_036565985.1 Bradyrhizobium sp. | reverse complement strand
GGTGGCGCCGCCGTAGACAGCGCCGAGCGCGGCCGCGCTGTTGCCTTCCATGAAAATGCGGTCGCCGACCTTGTCAGCCTTCTTCACCCGCAGCCCGATCGGGCATTTCAAATTCTGCAGCGCCCAGTCGCGGCCGAGATGCAGCGCGTGGACGTTGGAGGACAGCAGTTTTTCCTTGCCCTTGTATTGCTCGCCGATCAATTGCTCGACCAATTTGGCGTCCATGTCGAGCAGGGCGCACACCGCGCCGAGATAGATGATGTTCTTGAACAGCTGGCGCTGGCGCGGATCGGTGTACGTCGAGTTGGTAATCGCGGTCAGCGGCACGCCGATCACGGTGATGTCGTTGCGGAATTTCGACGTCGGTATCGGCTTGGTCGAATCGTAGAACAGATAGCCGCCGGGCTCGATCGAGGCGACGTCTTTGTCCCAGGTCTGCGGGTTCATCGCCACCATCAAGTCGACGCCGCCGCGGGCGCCGAGATGGCCGGCTTCGGTCACCCGCACCTCGTACCAGGTCGGAAGGCCCTGGATGTTGGAGGGGAAGATGTTACGCGGGCTCACCGGCACGCCGTGACGCAGGATCGAGCGTGCGAACATCTCGTTGGCGCTGGCCGAACCCGAGCCGTTGACGTTGGCGAAGCGGACGACGAAGTCGTTTACGCTGCTGATCGGGCTTTGGTCTGGCATGTCGAACCTGCGTGAGTCATATCGATGAGGTATTTCTGCATATCCCAGGCGCCGGTGGGGCAACGCTCGGCGCACAGCCCGCAATGAAGGCAGACGTCCTCGTCCTTCACCATGACGCGCCCGGTCTTCAGGCCGTCGGCGACATAGAGCGCCTGGTCGTGATGCGGCGAGGGCGCTTTCAGCCGCAGCCGCAGGTCCGCTTCCTCGCCATTCTCGGTAAAGGTGATGCAGTCCATCGGGCAGATGTCGACGCAGGCGTCGCATTCGATGCAGGCGGGCGCTGAGAACACGGTCTGCACGTCGCAGTTCAGGCAGCGTTGCGCCTCGCCGAGCGCGAGCTTGACGTCATAGCCGAGCTCGACCTCGGTCCTGATGTCCTTCAGCGCGATCACCTTGTCGCGATGCGGCACCTTGTAGCGCTTGTCGCCAGAGATATCGTTGTCGTAGCTCCACTCGTGGATGCCCATCTTCTGCGACGAAACGTGGACCTCGGGAAGCGGTCGCTCGGTAATGTCTTCGCCCGAGATCATCTTGTGGATCGACAGCGCGGCGTCATGGCCGTGCGCGACCGCCCAGATGATGTTCTTCGGGCCGAATGCCGCGTCGCCGCCGAAGAACACCTTCGGATTGGTCGAGACGAAGGTCTTGGCGTCGACCTGCGGCATGTTCCACTTGTCGAACTCGATGCCGCAGTCGCGCTCGATCCAGGGAAATGCGTTCTCCTGGCCGACGGCGACCAGCACGTCGTCGCAGGGAATGGTCTGGTCGGGCTCGCCCGAGGGCACCAGGTTGCGGCGGCCCTTGGCATCGTATTCGGCCTTCACCTTCTGGAAGGTGACGCCGATGAGCTTGCCGGCGACGTGCTTGAATGCCACCGGCACCATGTAGTTGAGGATCGGGATATCCTCGTGAATGGCGTCTTCCTTTTCCCAGGGGCTCGCCTTCATCTCCTCGAAGCCGGAGCGCACGATCACCTTGACGTCCTCGCCGCCAAGGCGGCGCGCGGTGCGGCAGCAGTCCATCGCGGTGTTACCGCCGCCGAGCACGATGACGCGCCGGCCGATCTTCTCGACATGGCCGAACGAGACCGACGACAGCCACTCGATGCCGATATGAATATTGGCGGCCGCTTCCTTGCGGCCGGGGATGTCGAGCTCGCGGCCGCGCGGCGCGCCGGAGCCGATGAAGATCGCGTCGTAGTTTTCAGCCATCAGCTTCTTCAGGCTGTCGATGCGATGACCGCCCTTGAAGTCGACGCCGAGGTTGAGGATGTAGTCGGTCTCCTCGTCGATCACGGTGTCCGGCAGGCGGAACTTTGGAATCTGGCTCCGCATCATGCCGCCCGCCTTGGGGTCGGCATCGAACACGGTGCAGTGATAGCCGAGCGGGGCGAGATCGCGGGCCACCGCCAGCGAGGCAGGACCGCCGCCGACCAGCGCGATGCGCTTGCCGTTCTTCGCCAGCGGCTTCGGCATGCGATGCTTGACGTCATCCTTGAAGTCGGCGGCGACGCGCTTCAGGCGGCAGATCGCAACCGGCGTTTCCTCGACCCGGCCGCGGCGGCACGCGGGTTCGCACGGACGATCGCAGGTGCGTCCCAGGATTCCGGGAAACACGTTCGATTTCCAGTTGATCATGTAGGCGTCGCTGTAACGCCCCTCTGCAATCAACCGAATGTATTCGGGAACCGGCGTGTGAGCGGGGCAGGCCCATTGGCAATCGACCACTTTGTGAAAGTAGTCCGGCGCCGAGATGTCAGTCGGTTTCATTCCTACCTTGTCCACGCAATTTCAAGGAAAGCGTGGCCTTATCTTGCCTTGGAACGCTTACAGAGCGTTCTTGTGGTTTTTGAATTGCATCATACACTTACCTTATTAGAGCCATTCCAGACCGCGCACAAAGGCAATTTTGCGCGATCTCCCACCTTTCGATTGCATGGGAGCGGTCATAAATGTCGCAGCGTTATGTGGCGGTGCAGCATGTGCAGTGCAGCTTGATCTGAACGATCAAACTTGGATTGCAAAGCGTGCCACGCAGATGAGCGCACGAATATGCGCAAACAGAAAGCACGTGCTCAGATCAGTCGCAGGATTGCGCCGGAGACCGCGAGCAGCACGACGACAATCCAGGGCGGCAGCTTCCAAACAGTCAGTAGCAGGAAGCCGGTCAAGGCTACTGCGAAATCGCGCGGCGTTAGCACGGCGCTGGTCCAGACCGGATTGTAGAGCGCAGCGCCGAGTATGCCGACGACGGCGGCATTTGTGCCGCGCATCGCGGCTTGCGCACCGGGACGCAGGCGTAGCGCATCCCAATAGGGCAGCATGCCGTAGACGAGTAGCAGCCCCGGCAGCGACAAGGCGACAAGTGCAGTCGCCGCTCCGGCCAGGCCATTGGGCGCGGGTCCCATGATGGCGCCAAGATAGGCCGCGAAGGTGAAGAGGGGCCCTGGCACCGCTTGCGCTACGCCGTAGCCCGCCAGGAAATCCGCGTTGCTGACCCAGCCCGGTGTCACCACCTCCGCCTGCAACAGCGGCAGCACTACATGGCCACCGCCGAACACCAGGGCGCCCGACCGATAGAAGGCATCGAACAGCGCGAGGCCCTGCGAGCCGGTCTTTGCTGCCACCAGTGGGGTGACCACGAACAGAGCTGCGAAAAGCGCAAGGGCGATGGCGCCGTGTCGAGGCGATATCGAAAAGCCGAGATGGCCGGCGGGCGCGAGCCCATTTTCACGGCACAGCCAGAGTCCGGCGATGGCGCCGAGTGCGATGGCGCCGATCTGTCCAAACGACCCACCGACGAACACCACGATGGCAACGGCCACGAGCGCGATGGCGGCTCGTTCGCGGTCCGGCGTCAGGCTCTTCGCCATGCCCCAGATCGCCTGCGCGACCACGGCGACCGCGACCAGCTTCAGGCCGTGGAGAATGCCTTCGGCAACCGGGCCGGTGAAGGCTGCCGCGCCGATCGCGAAAGCGAACAGGATGACGGCGGACGGTATCGTGAAGGCGAACCAGGCCGTCAGGCCGCCGAGCAAACCGTTACCGCGCAATATCCCCAGGGTGAAGCCGACCTGGCTGGATGCCGGTCCCGGCAGGAACTGGCAGAGTGCCACGACGTCCGCGTAGCTGCTTTCGCTGAGCCATTTTCGCCGTTCAACGAATTCGGCGCGGAAATAACCGAGATGCGCGATCGGTCCGCCGAACGATGTGAGTCCGAGTTTGAGGAAGGCCGCAAAGATTTCCGCGAGCCGGCCTGCTGACGGACGTTCACTCATCATCGGCCCTCGTCGCGGGACTGATGCCAGCTACTTGCCGAGGTCGCTCTTTGCGACATCCCACATCAGCCGGTAGACGCCGCTCGTGATCAGCAGCGGCTTGAACGCTGCATTATTCGTCAACCGTGCCGCCGCATGAGGCACCGCGCCAACATCCGTGGCATCGATCAGCACGAACCAGTCGCCCGCGCCGGGATTGGCGGCTGACGGATTGTCGGTGATCGGTTTCGACAACGCCGGATCGCTCTCGATCAGGTGCATGGAGATGATGCCGTCGAGGCCGGCCGGATCGAGTTGTTCCTGCAGCGCCGCACGCAACCTGTCCTCACCGCCGGATGGTGGACGCAGCCTGACAATGCCGAGCGCCGCACCGCGGCCGGTGCCGCGACTGATCGTGATATGCGCGACCGCGCGGATCATGTCCTTGAAGCGTGCGATGTTGGCCTTCGACCAGGCCGTCTGGTTTGCCAGCGCGGTGCGGTAGGCCGGGCTGTCCAGCACCTCGAAAGTCTCGGTCGAGTAGAGGCTGAGATATTTCGGATTGCCCTCGTGTGCGACATAGCGGCGGGCTTCGAGAAAGCCAGGGATTGCGACCCGTTCCTCGAGGTGCTCGCGGTCGTACCAGCGATTGAACTCGGCTTCATGAGCCGCGTCGATATTCATCGACGTCAGCAGCATGCCTTTTCCTGCCATCGGCATTTTCTTGTTCCCTATTTGCTTGTTTGCGACGCCATGTCGGCGATCGCCTTCATCACGGCATCGCGGACGCCGGGATCGTACAGCGTATGGCCGGCGCCCTCGACAATGCGGATCTCGGCTTCCCGCCACAC
>DATCXE010000269.1:0-12293 GCA_036565985.1 Bradyrhizobium sp. | reverse complement strand
GGCCGTCGAGCGTGGCGAGGCTGATGCCAAAATGGGCAGGATCGGCCTTGCCGAGTTCAGGGATGTAATCGGCGACGGCGCCGCTGGTCTCCGACGCGAAATCCGCGTGACAGGCGTTCAGGAACCGCAGCAAGGGCGGTTTCGAACTGGCCCAGGCCGGAGCGCTGGTCGCGAACGGAGGAGGCGACTGTTTCATCGCCTCTTTTGTGCATCGCAATCACGGAGTGCGCAACTGGTTCGGCACCAGGGCCTGGCGGCGTATCAGTGCGAGCGCGGTCAGGACGGTCGGCGCAAGAATGGCTAGGCCGAGCAAGGTCACCTGCATCTGCGACAGCGGCATGATCCCGCCTCCGGGCGTCGCCACCACGAAGCCGCCGATAATGAGCAGGATCCGGAGCGGCCATTCGAGCGCGCCGGTGCCCCGAAGATCGCCGACGAAGACCTGATAGCCCTGAATGCCGCCGCAGATGAACAGCGTGCCGAAACCCGCCAGGGCCATCAGCCCCAGTCCTTCGAGATACGGGTCCGACCCCTGCAGTACCAGCGCAGGGTTCAGGACGAAGAAGAACGGAATGAAGTAGATGATGCTGCCGACCCACATCGATTCCCATCCCGTTTTCATCGCCGGCGACCCGGCGATGCCGGCCGCGGCAAAGGAGGCGATGGCCACCGGCGGCGTGATCGACGACAGCATGCCCCAGTAGAAGATGAACATGTGCACGGCCATGCGGTTGAGGCCGGCCTTCTCCAGCGCGGGCGCCACCAGGATGGCGAGGAAGATGTAGCAGGCGGTCGTGGTCAGGCCGAGCCCGAGGATGAGGCTCGTGATGGCGCACATTCCGAGCAGCAGGAACGCGTTGTCGCCGGCGATCCGCAGCAGATCGTTGGCGAGGCTGGAGACGACGCCGGTCATCGAGAACGCGCCGATCAGAAGGCCGCAGCCGGCCAGGATGCCGACCAACTCAACAAAGGTGCGGCCGTTGACCTCGAGGAATTTGCTGATGGTCGAAAATGTCCAGCGCGTATCCTTCGAGAAGACCTGGTTCAGCACCAGAAGCAGCGCTGTCGCATAGAACGGCGCGTGGCTCTCGCGCTTGAAATACAGCAGCATCACGATCAGGAGCGCGATGACGAAGATGTAGTACCAGCCGTCCTTGATCGCATCCATGATCTTCGGCAGTTCGGCACGCGGGATGCCTTTCAGCCCGTGGCGCGCGGCGTAGGAGTCCACCTGCATGAACAGGCCGGCATAATACAGAACCGCCGGAATGATCGCGGCCATGGCGACCTCGGCATAACCGATGTTGAGGAACTGCGCGATCACGAACGCGGTCGCGCCCATTACAGGCGGCGCCAGCACCGCGCCGGTCGACGCGCAGGCCTCGATCGCGGCGGCATAGGAGGCGCGGAATCCGCTCTTCTTCATGACCGGAATGGTCATGGTGCCGGCGGTCAGCACATTGGAGATGATCGAGCCGGACATCATGCCGAGCAGGCCGGAGGCAAAGATGCAGACCTTCGCCGCGCCGCCGCGGAAGGTGCCGCAGAGCGCAAAGGAGATGTTGATGAAGAATTTTCCGGCGCCCGTCATCATCAGGGCGGTGCCGAATACCAGAAAGCCGATCACGGTATCGGCGAACGCCTGGATCGGAATGCCGAGCAGGCTTTCGCCCGACAGCACGTGGTATGCCGTCGCCTGTTCGAGCGTCGACTGGGTACCGCGAAACGGTCCCAGCCACGTAGCGTCGGCGAACAGGGGATAGACCGTAAACGGAAACACACTGAGCAGCAGGCTCCAGCCACCGGTGCGCCGCAGCGCTTCCATCAGCACCGCCCACATGATGACGCCGGCCACGATGACGTCCATCGGCGCGCCGCCGAATTCCCAGCCGGCCTCGGCCGCCTTGCGGACGCTGCGCATCAGCAGGATGGCGCAGCCGAACGTGGCGATGAACAGCACGATGTCGTACCAGGGGATTCGGTCGAGCGGCGAGGACCCGCCCCCCGGAAAGATCAGGAACGTGAACGGCAGCATCAGGGCGATGAGGAGATAGAAATATTCGGTGTTGAGCTGGGTATAGCCGATGAAGAAGCGTAGCGAGAATTGCTGGTTGATGCACAGCAGGATGGTTGCCGCAGTCGCAATCACCAGCGCCCAGCGCCAGGCCCCGCGCAAGACCCGCACGCGCGTGACCTCGGCCTCCTGCATATTGCCGGCGCCGGCGTGCGGATCTTCGAACTCGATTCGTTTCGCCGGCGCGGCTGCGCTATCGCTCGCAGAAGCTGACATCATTCATCCCGGATGTTGTTCGCTTTCGAGCGAAGCAGAAGTGGTCGCGTTATTCGAACCCGTTCGGCATGTTGGCTTTCGCCAGCGCCGCCGCGCGAGCCTTCAGCCACCCGTCGAGAAAGGCCTTGTCGTCCGACGGCGGGTTGGACTTGCCGTAGTCGGCCCAAGCCGCACCCAGCACCTGCTGGCGCTTGAGCAGTTCCTTGTTGTGGGCTTCCTGCGCGTCGCTCCAATGCCCGGCTTCCTTCAGCGCCTTGGCGGCGCCGGGATGAACCGGGACAACCCAGTTCTTGGTCTGCCGGTCGGCCCCGAGTCCGCCAGCGCCGGGCGCAGCATCCTTGAAGGCGTCATAGCCCGTGATCATCGCCTTGGTGATGGAATAGACCTCGTCGGCAGGCAGCGTGCCGTAGACCATGAAGATCGGATAGGGGTAGTTGCCGAGTTCGACCGGCTTGTCCTTGGAAATGCCGGCACCGCACGTCGCCACATGGGGGAAGAAGAACGAGCCGACCTTCTTCACACGCTCCCAGCCGGCCTTGTCGCCGGGCGGCAGCGGCGGCCAGATGATGCCGCGGGGCGAAGTCTCGAGCTCCTTCGCAGGTCCCGTGATGGTGGTGGCGAAAGCGGCATCGACGTCGTTGTTGACCATGCCCTTCCACATCGCGCCGTAGCTCGAGAATTCGACGGCCTTGACGTCACTCTGCTTGAGATCGCCGAATGCGAGAATGGCGAGCGAGTTCTGGTTCAGCGCCGGCGAACCGACGACGAAGCCGACGCGCTTGCCCTTGAGCTGCTTGATCTCGGTGACGCCGGTATCCTTGGCGACGCCGAGCGAGCCGGCGTTGCAGTCGACCGACGACAGCACCAGTTGCAGCGGCTGCGGACCCCACTCCTTGGCGCCGAACTCAAACACGCCTTCCTGCGCGAAGTAGGTGCCGGAACCCATCGCCGACATGACCGCGCGCTTGGCGCGCAGCGGTGCCAGACGCGCCACGTCGTTGCCTGCGGGCAGCACGCGGACGTCGGTGCCGTATTTGTCCTTCATCATCTTGCCGACGCCGACGGCGATGTTGAAGCCGGCGGTGCCGGTATCGTAGGCGGTGACGGTCATCGTCGGCGGCAGCTTGACGTCGTCGGCCAGCGCCGGGGCTGCTGCCAGCAGCGAAATGGTTGCCAAAGCGCCAGATGCGGAATTCATCAGCCGACGGATCATAATTCCTCCAATTGTCTCGCCAGACGAAACTTTTTTGTCGTTGGGATCATGTCATCGCAGGATTGCGATGGCAATCGCCGAGACCAGCGACGACTGTCGCCGTGACATATCCGTTCCTAGACACATTGTCGCGGATCGAAAGTATGAGCGCGCGATTTTATGCCTCGATGATCGCGACGACCTGGCCCTCGGCGATGACGTCGTCAATGCTTACGAGCAAAGCCTTTATTTTTCCCGCTGTCGTCGACGTAACCGGAATTTCCATCTTCATCGCTTCGACGAATGCGATCTCATCGCCATCGCCGACGCTTCCGCCAGTTGCAACGGGAAGTGCGCACACGCGGCCGGCGACTTCAGTGACGATCTTGATATCTGGCATGCCATTTCTCCCGAGGACCGTCTGACGGACTAATTGTCCTCGTGAACGGCTTTTTGTTTGTCGCCGCAGATTGCCTGAGGTAGCTTCTTCCGCAAGTGGAATTTTATTCCGCAGAGCGGAATGGAGCCAAAAATATGGGAAGACGCTCGGAGCGATTGAGTAAGCAGGGAATGCTCGCCAGCGACCTGGCCGGCGAGGGCGACGTGATTCAGGTGGTGTCGCGGGCCTTCGATGTCCTGCGCTGCTTCGAGGGTCATGAGGCGAGGCTCGGCAATCTGGAAATTTCCAGCCGCTGCGGCCTGCCGCGTTCGACGGTATCGCGGCTCACGCACACGCTGACGCGGATGGGCCAACTCGTCTATCTGCCGCGCGACCAGAAATATCGCATCGGTCCGAGCGCGGTGGCGATGAGTACCTCGATGATGAAGGGGCTGCAGCTTCGCAACCTGATCCGGCTGCGGCTGCAGGATGTCGCCGAGCAATTGCCGGGCACCGTCGGCTTCGTGATTCCCGATCGCTTTCAGCTGGTTTACCTGGAGTTCGCGCGCGCCGCGAATGCGCTCGGCCTGCACGAAGGCACCGGCAGCCGCATCTCGATGACGAGCACGGCTGCAGGCTTTGCCTATACTGCCGCGCTCGATCCCGATGTCGGCGACGCCTTGATCGCGGAAATGGCGCGCGAGATCCCGGATCACGCCGCGCTGTTGAAGTCGCGAATCGAAGGCAATCGCCGCTGTTTGCGTGAACACGGTTATGTCGTGGGTTGCGGCACCTGGAGCCCGCACATCAACGGTCTCGCGGTGCCGATCTGGTCGCCGCAATATCAAACCTTCGTCGTCGCGACGATCGGACTGTTGTCTGCGATGTTCGACGAGAAACGGCTGCACAGGGAAGTCGCGCCGCAGATGCTTCAGCTGGGAGCTGCGATCGGCGGTCTGCTCGAAGGCGCCGAAGGTGACATCTTCGCAAATCGTCTGGAAAGAAAACCACTTCCGGTTCCGACCTATAAAAACAAGATCATCAAGACGGAGGATACGAATGAACTGGAAGCCGGAACTCGACGACCTCGCCCGGCGCGAAGCGTTCGCGCGCGAGATGGGAGGCGTTGACAAGGTCAAGCGCCAGCATGACCAGGGGCGGCTGACGGTTCGGGAGCGTATCGACAGACTGACCGACAAGAATTCCTTCCACGAGATCGGCGCCATTTCCGGCATCGCCGAATACGACGAGAACAGCGAACTCAAGCACCTGACGCCGGCCAACTGCGTGTTCGGCCGCGGCAGGGTCGACGGCCGCACCGTGGTGGTGGTCGGCGACGATTTCACCGTGCGTGGCGGTTCGGCCGACGCCTCGATCTCTGCCAAGCCGCTGATGGCCGAGGAAATGGCGCATGATTTCCGGCTGCCGATCATTCGCGTGATCGAAGGCTCCGGCGGCGGCGGTTCGGTCAAGACGATCGAAACGAAGGGTGCTGCCAATCTGCCCGGCGGCGTCGGCGGCACGCGCTGGTACTGGTTCACGACGGCGAACATGGCGCGCGTGCCGGTGGTCGCTCTCGGGCTAGGTTCGGTCGCAGGGCTCGGCGCGGCACGGCTCGCTGCCAGTCATTATTCGGTCATGACGCGGAATTCCGCGATGTTCGTGGCTGGCCCGCCGGTGGTGAAGCGGCTCGGTCAGGATTTGACCAAGCAGGAACTCGGCGGCGCCGACATCCAGACCCGCGCCGGCGGCGTCGATGACGCCGTCGATACCGAGGAAGAGGCGTTCGAGCGTGCGCGTCGCTTCCTGTCCTATCTGCCGTCCTCGGTGTACGACCTGCCGCCGACCACGCCTTGCACCGACGATCCGGAGCGCGGGGAAGAATCGCTGTTGAAGGCCGTGCCGCGCAACCGGCGCCAGGTCTACAAGATGCGCCCGATCATCGACGCCGTCGTCGACAAGGGCTCGTTCTTCGAGGTCAACGCCAATTTCGGCCGCCCGATCATTACGGGCCTTGCCCGGCTCGAAGGCCGCGCCGTGCTGCTGCTCGCGAGCGATCCTTTCCACTATGGCGGATCGTGGACGGCGGAGGCGTGCCAGAAGGTGGTGCGCTGGGTCGATTTCGCCGAGACCTTCCATCTGCCTGTGGTTTACCTGATGGATTGCCCAGGCTTCATGATCGGGCTGGAGGCCGAGAAGTCGGCGACCATCCGCCACGGCGTGCGCGCCATGGCCGCGGTGAACCAGTCGACCGTTCCCTGGTGCACCATCATCGTGCGCAACGCGTTCGGCGTTGCGGGGGTCGTGCATCAGCCGGCCAACCGCTATTCGATGCGCTATGCGTGGCCATCCGGATATTGGGGCTCGCTGCCGCTCGAAGGCGGCATCGAGGCGGCCTATCGCGCCGATATCGATGCCGCCGAAGATCCGGCGGCGAAGCTTAAGGAGATCGAGGACCGCCTCAACAAGCTGCGCTCGCCCTTCCGTTCGGCCGAGAAATTCTGGGTCGAGGAAGTGATCGATCCCCGCAAGACGCGCTCGCTGCTGTGCGAGTTTGCGCGGTTGGCGGAACCGATTCGCACCGCAGGTCCGCCCGGCAATATGTCGACGCGGCCGTAGACCTCAATCCCTCATGGTGAGGAGCGCGTCTTCGCGCGTCTCGAACCATGAGGCCCCGATCTCTCCCGCGGCCATCCTTCGAGACGCGGCCAAGCGGCCGCTCCTCAGGATGAGGACTTTCCAGGTTACGCCGCCGCCACCGCCGGCTTCGGCCGCGAGATCGCCAGCACGATCAATGCCGCCACCACGCAGAGCGCGCCGGCGACGAAGAAGGCCGGCAGATAGGTGTCGAGAACCGTCCGCGACAGACCGGCGCCGAAGGCGGCAACGCCTGCGCCGAGTTGATGGCCGGCAAAGATCCAGCCGAACACGAGGTTGGCGCGCTCGGGACCGAATCGTTGCGCCGTGAGCCGTACCGTCGGCGGAACGGTCGCGATCCAGTCGAGCCCGTAGAACACCGCGAACAGCGACAGGCCATAGAGCGTGAAATCGGAGAACGGCAGGAACAGCAGCGAGAGCCCGCGCAGCCCGTAATACCAGAACAACAGCTTGCGATTGTCGTAGCGGTCCGACAGCCAGCCCGAGACGATGGTGCCGACGAAATCGAAAATGCCCATCGCCGCGAGCAGGCTTGCGGCCTGCACCTGCGGAATGCCGAAATCGAGGCACATCGGAATCAGGTGCACCTGGATCAGGCCGTTGGTACTGGCGCCGCAGATAAAGAAGGTGGCGAACAGGATCCAGAACACACGCGATTTCGAAGCGTCGCGCAGGGTGCCCAACGCTGCCGCCATGATCGGGGTGGTGTTGGGCGGCGGTGCCGGCAACGGCTCGGTGCCTTCGTCTCCGAACGGCCGCAGGCCCACGTCACTGGGACGGTCGCGCATCACCATCAGCACGGCAAGGGCGGCAACGCCAAGCATCACGCAGATCAGCGCCAGCGCGACCCGCCAGCCGTAATGATCGGTCAGGCTCGCCAATAGCAGCAGGAATGCAAGCTGTCCGGTCGCCACGCTCGCGGTGAGAATGCCGACGACGAGGCCGCGCCGCGCCGCGAACCAGCGCGCGGCGATCGTCGCCCCCAGCACCAGCGCCGTCATGCCGGTGCCGAGCCCGATCACCACGCCCCACAGCAGCATCAGGTGCCAGACCTTGGTCATCGCCAGCGAGGCGATCAGGCCCGATGCGACGACGAGCAGCGCCAACAGCGTGATGTTGCGCAGGCCATAGCGGTTCATCAGCGCCGCCGCGAACGGCGCCATCAGGCCGAACAGGACGAAGCGGATCGACAGCGCCGAGGAAATCTCCGCCGTGGTCCAGCCGAACTCCTTCTGCAGGGGCACGATGAAAACGCCGGGCGCGCCGACGGTGCCGGCCGAGATCAGCGCGGTGAGGAAGGTCACGGCGACCATCACCCAACCGTAATGGATGTTGCGGCGGGCGAGGGTGGCCGACAGCCAGTTCGAGATCATTGAGCCTCGGAGAATTCTATCCGGAAGGATTGCAGGATTTTTTGCATTCTGGCGTATCGGCCGCGTGACTTAAATGCCTAAGTTCCCTCATTTCAGGACATCGGCGAAAAGCCTTGGGCGCGAGTCCCTAGTGCGCGATTCGCTCGACCGCGATTGCCGTGGCTTCGCCGCCGCCGATACAAAGCGCTGTAACGCCGCGCTTGAGATTGCGGGCCTCCAGCGCATGCAGCAGCGTCACGATCAGCCGCGCGCCCGTGGCGCCGATGGGATGACCGAGCGCACAGGCGCCGCCGTTGACGTTCAGCTTTTCCCGGGGGATGCCGAGATCCTTCTGCGCCGCCATCGCCACCACGGCAAAGGCCTCGTTGATTTCGAACAGGTCGACATCGCCGACGCTCCAGCCGACCTTGTCCAGCAGCTTGCGGATGGCCGGGATCGGCGCCGTGGTGAACCACTGCGGCTCCTGGCTGTGGGTGGCGTGCCCCTTGATCACGGCGAACACCGGAAGCCCGTCGCGATCGGCGAGCGAGCGCTTGGCGAGAATGAGCGCCGCGGCGCCGTCGGCGTTCGCCGAGGAGGCGGCCGGCGTTATGGTGCCGTTGGCGCGGAACGCAGGTTTCAACCCGGGAATCTTGGCGGGATCGACCTTGAGCGGGTGCTCGTCATTGGCGATGATCCGCGGTCCGGCCTTTTCGGTCAGCGTGATCGGCGCGATCTCGGCCTTGAACGCGCCGCCCTCGACCGCCTTGCGCGCGCGGGTCAGCGTTTCGATCGCGTAGGCGTCCTGGTCGGCGCGGGTGAACTGGTAGGCTTCCGCGGTGGCCTCGCCGAAATCACCCATCGAGCGGCCGGTCTCGTAGGCGTCTTCCAGCCCGTCCATCAACATGTGGTCGATGATCCGGTCATGGCCGGCGCGGTAGCCGCCGCGCGCCTTGGCCAGCAGATAGGGCGCATTGCTCATGCTCTCCATGCCGCCGGACAGCACGATCTCGGCGGAGCCGGCGTTGATGATGTCATGGGCGAGCATGGTGGCCTTCATGCCGGAGCCGCAGACCTTGTTAATGGTGGTGGCCCCGGTGGCGTCGGGCAGCCTGGCGCCGCGGGCGGCCTGGCGGGCCGGCGCCTGGCCCTGTCCGGCCGGCAGCACGTTGCCCATGAACACCTCGTCGATCTTTTCGGGTGAGAGTTTCGCCCGCTCCAGCGCGGCCCCGATGACGTGGGAACCCAGCCTGTGGGCGCTGAACGGCGACAGTTCGCCCATGAAGCGGCCCAGAGGCGTGCGGGCGGCGGAAAGGATGACGACGGGATCGGAAGCGGCGGCCATGATGGTGCTCCTCAATTGCGGGCATCTTTTGGATGATCATCATCATATAATGCGCTGCAAGAATTGCAACCGACGTTCCCATGAAAAGGCCGGGATGACCCCATGACAAAATTTGGCGATTTGCATGAGAGAAACTGATCGATCCGCGCGGTGGGATCGATCGGGAAGATGGCGCCGGGCTATTCCAGGTCCTCAAGGGCCGTCTTGATGGCCTTCCTGAATGCGGTGACATCGCCGAGTTCATGTCCGAGCACCAGCGCAAGCCGGGTCAGGAACAGCGCTTCGCGCTCGGGCCCGGCCGCGTCGATCGCCATCGCCAGGGCCTCGTACGCGCCCTCGAAATCCTCGAATTGCATCGCGCTCATGGCGTCTCGCTTCCCAGGCAAATGCCTGCGGTTTTCAGGATCTCGCCGGGAATAACGGTTTTCCATCGCCCGGCAATGTGCAGGTCGGGCCGCAACAGATAGAGCGTGCCGGGCCCTGCGGCGAACAGGCGGGCGATTTGCCCGTCATGGTCCGCAATGGCCTTCGTGCCGGAGACGGCAGCGCGTGATCCGATGACGAGCGAAACGAAGCGCTTGTCGATCCTGCCGAGTTGCTTGAGCAGGACCGGCTGTTCGGCGGAAGGTTGCCCGTCGCAAAACAGAATCGCGGTCATGCCGTTGCCGGCGTGATCGAGCAGATGGCTGCCGTCGTCGAGCGTGGCGTTCGGCGCGACGCTGCCGCAGCCGGGTCCGCCGGCGAATTCCGAATCGTGTCTGGCATAGGGCGTCAGCGGGCTTTCCGAATAGGTGTAGGGCTGCATCTGGCGCGGATTGGCCAGCCCCCGCGGAAATTCGTGTTTCAGGCTGAGCGACAGCGCCGCCTCGCGCGCCAGCCGCCAGCCGCGCGTCGGCGGCGTCATGAAGCGCGTACTCTTGGTGGCATTGGCGAACACATCGAGCGTGGCGCCGCGCCGCTCCGGCGAATAGCTGTCGAGCAGGCGATCGTCCGCCTCGCCGTGCAGGACCAGCGCGAGCTTCCAGCCGATGTTTTCGGCATCGGCCAGCCCGTTGTTCAGCCCGCGCACGCCAAAGATCGGCACGATATGCGCGGCGTCGCCGATGAAGAAGACGCGGCCGTGCCGGTAGTCGTCGAGGCACAGCGTGTTGGCGGAATAGACGCTCCACCATTCCAGTTCCCATGGCTTGGTGTGGTTGATATCGGCCAGGATCGCGCCGACGCGGGCGCGGATGTTCTCCTCCTTGAGGGCTTCTTCCTCGCTTTCGCCTTCGCAGAGCTGATAGTCGATGCGCCAGATATCGTCCGGCTGCTTGTGGATCAGCACCGTGCCGCCGGGGTTGCCGCTCGGCTCGAAGAACGCCCGGCGCTCGGTCGGAAAATCGTGATCCATGCGGATATCCGCGATCACATACCGACCTTCATAATTGTCGCCCTTCAGCCGCAGCCCGAGCATTGACCGGATCGGCGAACGGGCGCCGTCGGCGGCCAGCACATAGAAGGCGTCGAGCCAGTAGTCGCCCTCCGGCGATGCAATACGGGCGGACACGCAATCCTCGTGCCCTTCGATGCCGGCGAGTTCGCTCTGCCAGCGCATGTCGATCAGGTCGCTTACTGCTACCGCATCATGCAGGAATTGCTCGATGTACTGCTGCTGCAGATTGTACATCGGCAGATATTTCTCGTTGGCCGGATGCGGCATTTCGAGCCGGAAGATCTGTTCGCCGCGGTAGTAGCTGCGGCCGAGACGCCAGCCGAGCGCCTTGTCGACGAACGGCGCGACCGCGCCGATACGTTCCAGGATGTGCATGCTCGGGCGCGCGATGCAGATGGCGCGGCTGCCATCGTTGAACGTGTCCTTGCGGTCGATCAGCACGCTCTTGATGCCGTAGCGCGCCAGCACTAGCGCCGCCGTCATGCCGATCGGGCCGGCGCCGACGATCAGGACCGGATGCTTCGCCGTGGCGCCGTCGAGTTCAGGGACGCGTCGCGCCGCAAACCTGGGATAGTCGAAGTAGAGCGAATCCAGCGGGCCCTTGCCGGCAGGTCTCATGCGTCCCTCCGTCTATTTCTTCCGGTCGAGAAATCCCTGCATCAACCGCTGCGGCTCGCCGGTCAGGAAGGACTGCCCGAATACACCGACGCTCAAATTGACGGATTCGGTCAGCGGCAACTCCTCCCATTGGCGCATCAGCGCCTTCTGCGAGCGCAGTGCTTCGGGACCGCATTCGAGCAGCGCCTTCACCGTATGCTCGACCGCGGCATCGAGGCCGCCTTCCTTGGCTACCACATCGACCAGACCCCAGGCGAGTGCCGTCGGCGCGTCGATGTTCTCCGCGGTCATCACCAGCCAGCGGGCGCGGCCCCAGCCGATCAGCCGTGGCAACAGGGCGGCGTGGATCACGGAGGGGATGCCGACGCGCACTTCGGGCATGCCGAACTTGGCGTCGTGGGCGGCAACACGGAAATCGCAGGCGGCGGCGACTTCGAGACCGCCGCCGAGGCACCAGCCGGGAAGCCGGGCGATGACGGGCGCGGGAAACTTGCGTACGGCCTCGCAGAGGTCGCGCAGCCGGGTGATGAAGGCTTCGGCGGATTTCTGGTCGAGACGCGCCATCTCCTTGATGTCGGCGCCGCCGATCATGCTCTTCTCGCTTTGTCCGGCCAGGATCACGGCGCGGATCTCCCTGTCGCCGGCGAGTTTCTCGAACCCCTCGCGTACGCCGTCGGTGACAGCGGAGGAGAGGATGTTGAGGGAGCCAGCGTTGCAGATCGAGAGGCGAACGACGCCCCTGCCGTCCCGGTCGATGCCGCAGTGCGGATTGAGCATTTCCATGTTGTTTTCCCGGCCTTGTTCGCGTGGTTGGCGCCACTTCCAAGGCATTGCCCCGGCTTGTCAAGGGCAGGCCAGGGAGGCGTTGCACGGCGGACGACGCTCCTGTAAGATGATGACCGTCATCTAAAAGGAGCTGCCATGACCATGACCGATAGCGTCGATCTGTTTTCGCCGGCACTGCGACGGCAGCGGATCGTGGACTGGCAGGCGCCGGGGCCGGTCGCGAAAGCGGCCGCTGGCA
>DATCXE010000266.1:0-3559 GCA_036565985.1 Bradyrhizobium sp. | reverse complement strand
CGACCTGCGGCACGTAGAGCGCGCCCGCCACGCCCGCCATGCACGCCGAAACCACAAAGACGAAGAGCTTGTAGGATTCCACCCGGTAACCGAGGAAGCGCGTGCGCGATTCCGCGTCACGGATGGCGATCAGCACCTTGCCGAATTTCGACGTGATGATCGCGCGGCAAACGGTGAAGCCGAGAGCGAGTGCAAGGCAGGAGGCCGCGAACCAGGCCGCCCGCGTGACCGCCGCCTGCACGTTGAAGCCGAGAATGTCCTTGAAATCGGTGAGGCCGTTGTTGCCGCCAAATCCGAAGTTGTTGCGGAAGAAGCCGAGCATCAGCGCGTAGGTCATCGCCTGCGTAATGATGGAAAGATACACGCCGGTTACGCGGCTGCGGAAAGCGAACCAGCCGAACAGGAAAGCGAGCAGGCCAGGGACCAGCACCACCATCAGCAGCGCATAAGGGAAATGCTGGAAGCCGTACCAGTAGACCGGCAATTCCGGCCAGTTCAGGAACACCATGAAATCCGGCAGGATCGGATGCGCATAGACGCCGCGCGTCCCGATCTGCCGCATCAGATACATGCCCATGGCGTAGCCGCCAAGCGCGAAGAAGGCGCCATGGCCGAGCGAAAGGATGCCGCAATAACCCCAGATCAGGTCGATCGAGAGCGCGAGCAGCGCGTAGCACACGTATTTGCCGAGCAGTGCGACGAGATAGCTGGGCACGTGCAGCGGCGAACTCGGCGGGAAAACCAGATTGAGCACGGGGACGACGATGCCCACGAGCAGGATCAGCACGAGGAATACCGTTCCGGCGCGGCCCAAAATGCGATCGGCGAAAGCGTGCATCATGCTTCCACCGCTCTTCCCTTCAGCGCGAACAGCCCGCGCGGCCGTTTCTGGATGAAGAGGATGATCAGAACCAGGATAGTGATCTTGCCGAGAACGGCGCCGGCATAGGGCTCGAGGAACTTGTTGGCGATGCCGAGGCTGAAGGCGCCGACCAGCGTGCCCCAGAGATTGCCGACGCCGCCGAACACGACAACCATGAAACTGTCGATGATGTAGCTCTGCCCGAGGTTGGGACTGACATTGTCGATCTGCGACAGCGCCACGCCGGCTATCCCGGCGATGCCCGAGCCGAGGCCGAAGGTCAGCGCATCGACGCGGGAAGTCGCGATGCCCATCGAGGCCGCCATGCGGCGGTTTTGCGTGACCGCGCGCATCTCGAGCCCGAGCGCCGTGTAGCGCAACATGGCGAGCAGGATGACGAATACGGCGAGCGTGAAGCAGAGAATCCAGAGCCGGTTATAGGTGATGGTGATCTGACCGAGTTCGAATGCCCCGCTCATCCAGGAGGGATTGCCGACCTCGCGGTTGGTCGGGCCGAACATGGTGCGCACCGCCTGCTGCAGCACCAGCGAGAGGCCCCAGGTCGCCAGCAGCGTTTCCAGCGGGCGGCCATAGAGGAAGCGGATGATGCCGCGCTCGATCGCCACGCCGATGGCGCCGGCGACCAGAAACGCCAGCGGCACCGCGATCAGCAGCGAGTAGTCGAACAGGCCGGGATAGCGGGTGCGAATGACCTCCTGCACCACGAAAGTGGTGTAGGCGCCGATCATCACCATCTCGCCATGGGCCATGTTGATGACGCCCATGACGCCGAAGGTGATCGCCAGCCCGATCGCGGCGAGCAGCAGCACGGACCCGAGCGACAGGCCATACCAGGCGTTCTGCACCATCGACCACGTTGCAAGGTTGCTCTGGATCGATGCGATCGCGCTGGCCGCGGCGTGCGCGACATTGGGCGGCACGTCGCCGGGCAGCCCGGTCAATAGCGCCATCGCTTCCTGGTCGCCCTTTGCCTTGACGACGGCCACCGCTTCGAGCTTTTCGAGCTCGGTCGCGTCAGGCTTGTAGAGCAGGATGGCGGCGCGGGCTTCGGTAAAGGCCGCCTTGACGGCCTTGTTGGTTTCCTTGGCCAGCGCACCGTCGATCACGGGCAAAGCATTCTCGTCGTGGCTCTTGAATACCGATTGCGCGGCCGCGATCCGCCTGGCGGGATCGGGCGACAGCAGCGTCAGGCCGCCGAGCGCCGCCTCGACGGTGCGGCGCAGGCGATTGTTGAGGCGGACGGCAGCCGCGCCATCCGGCAGCTTGTCGACGGCGGCGCCGGTTGCGGCATCGATGACCTTGCCGTCGGCGCCGGTGACGAAAGCCTTCTTGGTATCGGGATCGGCCGACAGCCGGCCTTCCTGCAGCGCGCTGATGATGGGAAAGGCCAGCGGATTGCCCGAGGCCGCGACCGCGCCGATGGCCTCGTCGGTGTCGGAGAAATCGTCATTGGCGAATTTGGCGACGGCATCCTCGAACGGACCCGCCAGCGCCGGCACGGCGAACGCCAACATCAACAGGATCGCGAGCAGGAGCGCGCGAAAACGATCAACGAAATTAATAGGCACGATACGACCCCGGCAGGAGTGTGGGGAGAAGGCGGCGGCATCACCGCCTTCTCCAGTCTTCGATAGTGCTCTTGGAAGTTATCGTTGCAACTCAGACAGGGGTCAGGAGCCCTGACCGCCGCACTTGTTGGTCTTGGTGTTGTAGTTGCCGCACTTCTTGCCGACCCAGTCGCCGATCAGATCCTTGGAGCCGTCGAGCTCCTTCGACCATGCGTCGCCGGCCACCAGACCCGGGGTCTTCCACACCACGTCGAACTGGCCGTTGGCTTTGATTTCGCCGATGAACACCGGCTTGGTGATGTGATGGTTCGGGAGCATCTTGGAGGTGCCGCCGGTCAGGTTCTTCGCTTCGATGCCGGGCAGCGCGTCGATCACCTTGTCCGGATCGGTCGACTTCACCTTCTCGACCGCCTTGACCCACATGTCGAAACCGATGACGTGGGCTTCCATCGGATCGTTGGTCACGCGCTTCGGATTCTTGGTGTAGGCCTGCCAGGCCTTGATGAACTTCTCGTTCTCGGGCGACTTGATCGACTGGAAGTAGTTCCAGGCGGCGAGATGGCCGAGCAGCGGCTTGGTGTCGATGCCGGCGAGTTCTTCCTCACCGACCGAGAACGCGACAACCGGAATGTCGGTCGCCTTGATGCCCTGGTTGCCGAGTTCCTTGTAGAAGGGAACGTTGGCGTCGCCGTTGATGGTGGAGACCACGGCCGTCTTCTTGCCGGCCGAGCCGAACTTCTTGATGTCGGCCACGATCGTCTGCCAGTCGCTATGACCAAACGGCGTGTAGTTGATCATGATGTCTTCCTGCTTGACGCCCTTCGACTTCAAGTAGGCTTCGAGGATCTTGTTGGTGGTGCGTGGATAGACGTAGTCGGTGCCGGCCAGCACCCAGCGCTTCACCTTCTCGTCCTTCATCAGGTAGTCGACCGCCGGGATCGCCTGCTGGTTCGGCGCGGCGCCGGTGTAGAACACGTTGCGCTCGCTCTCCTCGCCTTCGTATTGCACCGGGTAGAACAGGATGCTGTTGAGCTCCTTGAACACCGGCAAGACCGACTTGCGCGACACCGAGGTCCAGCAGCCGAACACCACGGCGACCTTGTCCTTG
>DATCXE010000253.1:0-3087 GCA_036565985.1 Bradyrhizobium sp. | reverse complement strand
AGGGCACCACCGTGCAGGGTACGGCAACGGCCGCAAGCCTGTGGGCCACCGGCGCGATCGGAGTTTCGGTCGGGCTCGGCAGCTACGATGTCGCGGTTACGGTCGCTCTGTTCACGTTCCTGACGCTGAAGCTGCTCACGCTGGTGAAGGAAGAAACCGACATCAAGCAGGACGAAGGCGGCAAGAAGTCGGACTGAACCTCATGGATTATCCGCCACGGATTCCCCGCCTGTATCCTGGCGCCTCGTCGCCAACGTTGCAGTGCAACCGGTGGGGTTCTGCATTCAGAACCATCGTGCCAGACTCGCCACCAAATCGTCACGCTGGCGGCGAATTGCGGGCGAAGTGCTGGCGTTCCATTCACTCCTTCCTGCCTCGCCTCCCTGCCGCCCACCTCGTATCCGCCGGACAGCGCCCGCTATCAATGGCTGGCTTTTCCGATCATGGAAAACCAGACTGACATGGGACAGAAAGCAATCGGCCCCCGATAGCATGCCATTGGTTTTCACCATCGCTTTCCGAAACCTGTTTCATGACCGGCTGCGTTTCGTTGCCACCGTGATCGGGATCGTGTTTTCGATCGTTCTGGTCACCATCCAGATGGGGCTCTATTTCGGCTTCGGGCGCATGGTGACGACGATGATCGACCATGCGACCGCCGACCTCTGGGTGATGCCGCGCGGAACCAAGGCCTTCGAGGACCCTTCCCTGCTGAACACGCGCGCGCGCTATCGCGCGCTTGCCATCAACGGCGTGGCGGAGGCCATTCCCGTCGTGATCGGATTTGCCGATTGGCGGATGCCGAGCGGGGCGATGACGCCGGTGTTCGTCATCGGTTCGGATCTGCGGGCCGGCGGGCTGCAGCCGTGGGACCTGGTGGAAGGCCGGATCGAGGCGCTGGCGAACGCCAGGGCGGTCGCGGTCGACCGCACCTATTTCGATCGCCTCGGCATCTCCGGGATCGGCGCGACCGCCGAAATCCGCCAGCAACCGGTGGAGGTGGCGGCCGTCACCAACGGCATTCGTTCGTTCACCACGACGCCGTTCGTCTTCATGGACGTCGAGCGGGCGCGAACCTATACGGGGGTGCCGTCCGGAAAGGCCACCTACATCATTATTCGCCTGAGCGCCGATGCCGATCCTGCCCGCGTTCGCCGGCAGTTGATGTCTGACATCGCCGATGTCGAGGTGCTTACCCCGGCCGAGTTTCGCGAACGCAGCCGCACATTCTGGCTGTTCGGGACGGGTGCCGGCGCCGCGCTGTTCGCAGGCGCCCTGCTCGGCGTGATCGTCGGCACCGTCGTGGTGGCCCAGACACTTTACGCGAGCACGAAGGAGCACCTGAACGAATTCGCCACCCTGCGGGCGATCGGCTCCTCGCGACAGTATATCTACAAAGTGATCCTCTGGCAGGCGCTGCTGAGTGCCGTCATCGGCTTTTCGCTCGCCGCACTGGTCGGGGACGCCGTCGTGCGGCTGACCGAGGGGACCGCGTTGCCGATCGTCATCACGCCCGGGCTGATGGCCGGGCTGTTTGTGCTGACCCTCGTCATGTGCATCGGGTCTTCGATCGCGGCGATCGTTCAGGTCACCCGCATCGAACCTGCGACGGTGTTCACGCGATGACCGATCCATTGCTCGAGGCGGTCAACCTGACGAAGGACCTTGGCAGCGGCGCCGGCAAGGTGGCGGCGCTCAAGGGCGTCAGCCTGGCGCTCAACGGCGGCGAACTCACCCTGCTGATGGGGCCTTCCGGGAGCGGCAAGACCACGCTCCTGTCCATTCTCGGTTGCCTGCTGGCGCCGACGGAGGGAACGGTTCGCATCTGCCAGCATTCAACCACTGGCGTCGACCCCGAGGACCTGGCGCGTCTCAGGCGCGAGCATGTGGGTTTTGTGTTCCAGTCGTTTCATCTGTTTCCAACCCTGTCTGCGACCGACAATGTGAGGCTCGCACTCGATGTCCGCGGCGAGCGCTCGAGGGCGGCAAAGCTGCGGTCACGCGAGGCACTGGCGAAGGTCGGCCTGGCCCACAAGATAAAGGCGTATCCGCGCGAACTCAGCGGCGGCGAACAGCAGCGCGTGGCGATCGCGCGCGCCATCGTCGGAAACCCGTCCATCATCCTTGCGGACGAGCCGACGGCCGCGCTCGATGGCGCGAATGGCCAGGCGGTCATGAAGCTGCTCGCCGAAATCGCCAGGGAACGGGGACACGCCGTGCTGATTGTGACCCATGATCCGCGTCTGTTGCCATTTGCGGATCGGGTCGTCCATATCGAGGACGGACGGATCATTGGCGAGGAACGCGGCGGCATTCGCCAAACGCTGGAGGACCACTAGTCATGTCGAAGCGCCGGACCGCCCTGGTTGCCGTCGTGGCCTTGATTGCGGGCGCCGGGGCGTTGTACGCGATTTCGGCAATCGCCCCCGTCGGGCCAACGAGGTGGGGCGTATCGGCCGAAACCCCGCCGGAAAAGCGCTGGCAGGCGGTTGCGCCCGGCCGCATCGAGGCCTGCTCGGGCCAGATCAAGGTGGCGACGGCCGTTGTCGGGGTGGTCCAGAAGGTGCTGGTCAAGACCAACGACAAGGTGTTTGCCGGCGAACCGCTGATCCAGCTCGCGGACGAGGAACTGCGCGCGCGGCTCGCGGCGGCGGAGACGCAGGTGGCCTTGCGCGAGCGCGCGCGGGACGAGAAGTCGGCGACAGGCAGTGCGAGGACGCGGCGTAAGGCCCTGGATGCCGTAGCCGAGGCCGAACGGACGCTCTATGACGCGCGATCGGTCGTTGACCGGACGGCTGCGCGGCGACGGGCCGGCGGCGGGTCGGAGGCCGACCTGACCGCGGCCCGGCTGGCTCTCACGCGCGCCCAGAATGAATTGTCGACGCGGCAGGACGAGCTTCGTACCGCCGAGGACGACGGCGCCCTGCCGACCTCGCTGGAGGGCCAGCTCAGCATCGCCCGGTCGGAATCCGCGGTGGCGCGGTCCGTGCTCGACAAGATGACGGTGCGCGCACCTGTCGACGGCACGGTGCTGCAGGTCAACGTGCGGGTGGGCGAAGTGGTGTCGCCCGGCTCGCCGCAGCCGCC
>DATCXE010000246.1:0-4407 GCA_036565985.1 Bradyrhizobium sp. | reverse complement strand
GAGCACGGCGGCGATCCCGCATCCGTGGCGTTCTGCCACGAGATCGGCCTCGACTACGTGTCGTGCTCTCCCTATCGCGTGCCGATCGCGCGTCTGGCTGCGGCGCAGGCAGCGCTCGGCAAGAAGACCGAGAGCCAGGCGTAGTTCTTCTTCGCGCCGATTATCAACGAACACCTCGTCATGCCCGGGCCTGTCCCGGGCATCCACGTTTTGTGTCCACCGAAAGAAAGACGTGGATGGCCGGCTCAAGCCCGGCCATGATGATGGAGGCCGTCATTGCGAGGAGCGTAAGCGACGAAGCAATCCATCCATCCGTTATGCCGCGCTATGGATTGCTTCGCTTACGCTCGCAATGACGCGGGAAGTGCTCGGCACAACAACCGGGTTCCCGCACCCTGCGCGAGTTCCTTCATCATCCCGTTGACGCGATCTTTACCACTTTCATCGAGCGCGCGTTTACCAACACTTCTCATGCGTCGGGAAAATTCCGCGCGATTCCTTGCGTGTAACACGCGCGCCACGACGATTAACTCCCCGGCAACCTAAATTCGATACCAACGAAAAAGGTCGAATTGCACGGATGTACTGAGGTTCGATCGTGTAAGTGTTGCGTGAGCGTATCGATGTTTGTGTTGCGTAACCAGCCGAGGGGCGCACGGTTTGCGTCCTTCGGCCTCGGTCTCTGCGTCTTCGCATTGATGCCGACCGAGATCGGATATCAGGATATTGCCTCACTGCTGGCCCGTCAGCCGGGCGTCGCCGAGCGCTGGCAGAAGCGGGTGTTCTCCTCTGCCGGCACCATCCAGGTCGCGACTTTCAGCTTCGGCCGCCCGATCGGAACGTCCTCGCCGCAGACCGCGACTTATCGCCTGGCAAGCCTCGACCATCAGGGCATCGACATCACCGGTTCGCTGACGCGCAATCCGCTCGTGGCGCCGCCGCCGCAATATCATGCCACCGATTTCCCGAAGGTCGATCGCACGCTGAAAGGCGACCGGCTCGTCATAGCGCGGCCGCCGGGAGAGCCCGCAGCTCCAGCCGAGCGCGCGCCGGCCGTCGAGGATCCCGCCAACTCCAACGCATTGGTCCGGGGCGCAAAGACCGCCGAGACGGCGCCGTCCGCGCCGCTCGATCCCGAACTTCAGGCCGCGCTGAGCGCGCCGCCGCTGGAGCAATTCGACGCGTCGCCGTCGCTCGAAACCAAAGCGCATGACGAGCCCAACGGCGTTCCGGAAGCGCCAGAGACCCGGCACGCGGCCGCGCCGTCGCGCGACGGCTTCTCTTTCAAGACCTCGAGCCTGTTCTTTGGATCGTCGCTCGGCTCACCCGAAAGCATCGAGCGCTGGCAGCCCGGCGAGGAACCTGTGATCGTCATGCCCGCCGATCCCGACATGAAGGTGATGGCCTCGCTGCCGGTCGATGCCGACGGGCCGGTGAGGGCGGGTGACGTGGGCGAGAGCGTCGCGCCGAAGGGCGAAGTCAATGCCGACAACCAGCGCGCCAAGACGCCGGCCGAACGCCTCGGGCTGTTCGACGAAAAGTCGCGCGCCAGGTCGGAGAAGTGTCTGGCGGAGGCCGTCTACTTCGAGTCCCGCGGCGAAGCCGTCCGCGGCCAGATCGCGGTGGCGCAGGTGGTGCTGAACCGCGCGTTCTCCGGCAAATATCCCGAGACGGTGTGCGGCGTGGTCTACCAGAACAAGCATCGCCATCTGGCGTGCCAGTTCACCTTCGCATGCGACAACAACAAGGACGTGATCCGCGAGCCCGATATGTGGGAGCGCGCCAGGAAGATTGCGAAAGCGATGCTCGACGGCAAGCTCTGGCTGCCGGAAGTCGACAAGTCGACGCACTACCACGCCTACTGGGTGCGCCCGTCCTGGGTCAACGAGATGAAGAAGATGTACAAGACCGGCGTGCACACCTTCTATCGGCCGCGCGCCTGGGGCAATGGCAGCGACGCACCGAGCGGGGGCTCCGCCGCCGAGACCGCCGCGATCTCCGCCAAGCTCGCGGAAGCCGCGCAAAGCTCGGCCGAACAGGTGAGTGCGAGGCGGTAGCAAATATCCGTCATTGCGAGCGTAGCGACTGCTCCCGTCATTCCGGGGCGCGCCCCTTGGCGCGAGCCCGGAATCCATCGAGCCGCAAGCTCTGCGGTGAAATAGATTCCGGGTTCGATGCTTCGCATCGCCCCGGAATGACGGCGCGAGTCCTTGAGTATCCGAAGCTACGGCGGAGAAGTCGCGGGGATGACGACTGACGGTTGTTTCAACAGCGATACCCACCGATGCCGGTGCCAGTATCGATGGGCATCGCTTCGCTCCACCCTTCCTACGGCGCTTGAATTGCTCTGATTGCACTCGCCAATTTTGCAGGGCTGCCCTGCAGTGGCAGTTTTTTCTCCGCTCCCCTTGGGCTTTTCATGCAGATGCATTAAGTCACTGCGGCGCGAATTCGATTGGCCTGCAGGGGTACTTTATGGCTGTAACGACCGGCGACCTTCGTCCATCCTCGGGTGCTGCCACCTGGCGGACGCCGCTCGTGATCATCATCTGCGGGTGCGCGATAGCGCTGTTGAGTTTCGGGCCGCGGTCGAGCCTCGGCTTCTTCGTGCAGCCGATGGGCGCGGATTTTGCCTGGGGCCGCGACGTCTTCGGCCTCGCACTGGCGCTGCAAAACCTGCTGTGGGGATTGGGCCAGCCGATCGCGGGCGCCATCGCGGACCGGTTCGGGATCTTGCGCGTGATGGTCATCGGCGCGCTGCTCTATGCGGGCGGATTGCTGCTGATGCGCTATTCCGCGACACCGATGTCGCTCAATCTCGGCGCCGGCGTCCTGATCGGCTTCGGGCTATCCGGCTGTTCGTTCAATCTGGTGCTCTCGGCCTTCAGCAAGCTGCTTCCGCCCGAGAAGCGGGGCATCGCGCTTGGCGCCGGCACGGCGGCCGGCTCGTTCGGACAATTCCTGTTCGCGCCGTTCGGCGTGGCGATGATCGACAATTTCGGCTGGCAGCCGGCGCTGACGGTATTCGCGTTGCTGATGCTGCTGATCGTGCCGCTGTCGCTCGCCATCGCGACACCGCCCGCGACATCGTCGAATGTCCCGGCCGCCGATCAGCAGTCTTTCAAGACGGCGCTCGCGGAAGCATTCGGCCATCGCTCCTACGTGCTGCTCGTGCTCGGCTTCTTCACCTGCGGCTTCCAGCTCGCATTCATCACCGTGCATTTGCCGGCCTATCTCGTCGATCGCGGCATTCCCGCCTCGACCGGCGGCTGGGTGATCGCGGCGATCGGCCTGTTCAACATCATCGGCTCGCTCAGCGTCGGCTGGCTGCAGAACGTGTTTCCGAAGCGCTACATCCTGTCGGTGATCTATTTTACGCGGGCGCTCTCGATCATAGCCTTCATATCGTTCCCGATCACCACCTTCTCGGCGGTCGCATTCGGCGCCATCAGCGGCCTGCCCTGGCTGTCGACGGTGCCGCCGACCTCGGCGCTGGTGGCGCTGATGTTCGGCACCCGCTGGTTTGCGACGCTGTATGGCTTTGCTTTCGTCAGCCATCAGGTCGGCGGTTTCCTCGGCGTCTGGCTCGGCGGCATCGTGTTCGAGAAATTCGGTTCCTACACGCCGATCTGGTGGCTCTCGGTGCTGTTCGGCGTGCTGTCGGCGCTGATCAACCTGCCGATCGTGGAAAAGCCGGTCGACCGTGCGGTTGCACAACCGGCCTGATGCGGTAAACACTCCCCAGACAGCCAAGAGTCCGGGGAGTTTACCGTGGGAACGTTCAAAGCCATCAGGATCGACAAGGCGGACAAGGGTACCACCGTCGCACTGACGCAGTTCGACGAAGCCGAATTGATGGAAGGCGACGTGACCGTCGCCGTCGAATGGTCGACGCTGAACTACAAGGATGGTTTAGCCGTCACCGGCAAGGCCCCGGTGGTGCGGCGTTTTCCGATGATCGCCGGCATCGACTTTGCCGGCACCGTCGAACAATCCTCACATCCGCAGTGGAAGGCCGGCGACAAGGTCGTCTGCAACGGCTGGGGTATGGGCGAGACCCATCTCGGCGCCTATGCCGCCAGGGCGCGCGTCAAGGGCGACTGGCTGGTACGGCTGCCGGACGGGATGTCGACCCGCGAAGCGATGGCGATCGGCACTGCCGGATACACCGCGATGCTGTCAGTGCTGGCGCTGGAGAAACATGGCTTGACGCCCGCGAGCGGGCCGATCGTGGTCACCGGCGCCGCCGGCGGTGTCGGTTCGGTTGCCATCGCCGTCCTCGCAAAGCTCGGCTACCACGTCATCGCCTCCACCGGGCGGATGTCGGAAGCGGACTATCTCAAGGGCCTCGGTGCAGCCGAGGTGATCGACCGCGCCGAACTGTCAGGACCGGCCAAACCGCTGGCC
>DATCXE010000234.1:0-5156 GCA_036565985.1 Bradyrhizobium sp. | reverse complement strand
GTCGCAGCAGCCGGGAACGTCCAGCATGGGCAAGCTGCTCGCTTTGTCGCTGGTCTGTACGTTGGCGGCGGCGGTGCTATTTCAGCCGGCGCTCATGGGGAAACCGCGCGGGACCGAGGATTCGTAGACACACCGCGTCGGCGCTTTCAGGCTGCTGGCCGCTGGCCGGATTGCGGCTGTTCGGCGGCGACTTCTGCGCCTGTGCGCGCGGCGACGGCGACTTCTGTGTTCGCGACCGCGAGCGTGGTGCATTCTGCGACTGTGCTTGTGAAGCCTGCGGCGGCTCGACGCGGGTCCACTCCTCGCCTCCGCACAGAATGCCGAGAAAGCATCCCTTCACCCGCAGCGTATCGGGATTCACCAAGCTGATGCTTGCCGAATAAGTATGTCCGTCCTGCGAATTATAGATTTGGCCGTCCCATTGGTTCGCGCTGGTTTGCGTCATGCCAAGCAAGACCGGCATTCCGAGCGTCGGGCGCGATCGCAGATTGGGGTCCGGATTCCTGCTGTCGACGCCGGGACGCACCTCCCAGACGACGACGCCCCACAGCTTATTGCCGCAATCGACGATCCTGATGCGCGCGTACTGTTTGGAAACCAGCCACACACCAGTCGGGCTGGGCGAGGGCGATGCGGCCGTCTGCGACCAGGCAGGCGCCGGACTCCACGCCACGAGGATCAGCACGACCGCAGTTGCGGCGCAAAGCCGCAACCTTTTTCCAGTCGTTGGTTTCATCCGGTTCGGCACGCGGCGGGCCACCTGAATATTGCGAGGGCGAGCACGGTCAGCCAATGACTGGGCAATGAACGAAACGGTGGGGGGTTCCGCCGGCGCAACGGGCGGCCGGCTGCCGCCAAAAAGCCGCAACGATGGAACTCACGCGCGCGCTAACCGTTCTGCGTGCAGCTTCGATTCCCGCCCGCGCCTTGCCACCAAAGAGGTTCGTCACAATGCTGGCCAAGACGGATCAATCCGCCATCGACGCCATCGACGCCATCATGATGGAGCGCTGCATCCGCCTTTCGGCGACCGCGGTGCAGCGCGGGGAATTCCCCTTCGCGGCCGTCATTTGCAAGGAGGACGGCGAGGTCGTGGTCGAATCGATCAACCAAGTCGCGCTCCATGCCGATGTCACGCGGCATGCCGAGTTGGTGGCGGTGTCGGAGGCGCAGAGAATTCTCGGACGCAAGGATTTGTCCGGTTGCACGCTTTATTCGACCGTCGAACCCTGCGCGATGTGCTCGTTTCCGATCCGGGAAACCCGCATCGGCCGTGTCGTCTTCGCCATCAACTCACCGATGATGGGCGGCTTCTCCAAGTGGAACGTGCTGCGCGACGGCGAAATTTCGCGGGTGATGCCGGAAGCATTCGGCCCGGTCCCCGAGGTGATCGCGGGCCTGTCGCGGCGCGCGGCGGAAAAAATCTGGTGGACCTGGAATCCGCTGATCTGGTGGGTCATCAAGCAGCGCGGCTGCTTTGGACCGGAAACTGCGTCGGACCGTTGCAAGCATCTGCCGGCGATACGCCAGACCGGCAGTCTGTGGCGCCGGTTGCTGATGCGTTTGCGTCCCTATCACTCGGCGTAAGTGTCGGCGCCCCTCGATCACCGGTTAGGGGGCGCCAGCACTCCGTGAGACTTCAGCACATTCCGGCAAGCGCGCTTCAGTTTTCTGCGGTGCTCCTGCAAGCATTCGAGCACGCGGAATGTGTCCGGAATCGCATCCTTGCAGTACCGGGCGGCGTCCGGGGCGCAGGCAGCCTGTTCATCCTCTGTACCCTGGGAAGGTCCGGACGGATACCTATCGCCGGCCGCGTTTGCCGTGGCGCCGGAAAAGAGGACCAGCACCAAAGCGGCGCAAATCCGGGTGTTCATCGTCTTGTGCTGGTTGGTCTGCATGGTTTGGACAACGGCACGGCCGTCCCGGCGTTCCATCAGGAACCAAGGAATGGGCGACGGTGTTATCCGGCCGGTGCGACCATACAACTCGCGACGGTACCGAGATTTCCCGTCACGAATTTTGGTTTCAACGATGCCCATACAATCACACCATGCGAGCGGCGCGACGCGCAGGGTCGCCTTGGCCCTGTCGCTTTGGCTTGTGGCTGGCAGCGCCGTGTGGGCGCAGGGCCCGGCCCCATTCCAGCGGCTGGCGGGGCAGTGGTCCGGCTCGGGCGTCATCGATTTTTCCGACGGCAATCGCGAGCCGATCAGGTGCCGGGCGTCCTATGATCTGCTCGGGGAAATGAACAAGCTGCAATTCGATATCCGCTGCGCCAGTGCGAGCTACCATTTCGATTTGCGTGGCAGCGCCAACTACGCCAACGGCGCCATTACCGGCAACTGGAGTGAGGTCACCCGCAACGCGGCGGGCACCATGTCCGGCACGGCGAAGGGAAGCCGCTTCCAGGTGATGGCGCAAAGTGCGGCATATACCGCCAGCCTGACATTGCAGACCCGGGGAAACCGGCAGACGGTCACCATCCAGTCACCGGACCCCACCGCCCAGTTGCGCGGCGCCTCGATCAACTTGCGCCGCCGGTAAACTCCATTTTATTTGGTCGACCGCACCAGCGACCGCCACGACATGCGGCGCGCGATGTTGCTCAGGAACATGGCGATCGGCCGCAGCATGAACAGGTCGGCGATCAAGGCCGCCACCATGGCGAAGGCGCTGAGCCAGCCGAACAACCTCAGCGAGGGCAGGCTTGAAAGCACCGTCATCGCCAGCCCGCATGCCAGCACCGCCGAGGTCAGGATCAAAGGCGGGCCGACCAATATGGTCGCGCGCTCGACGCCAACCGCGGGATTGGGGTCGGTATCCTCGATCTGAAGGCGGTTGAGGAAATGGATGGTGGCGCTAAGGCCCAGGCCGAACGACACCGTCAGCGCGATCACGCTCGCGAATTGCAATCCCGCGCCCATGAGCCACAGCAGGCTGCCGGCTAGCACGATCGGGAAAAGCCCCGGCAGGACGCTGATCAGCATCACCAGCGGCGAGCGGAACACGAGGCCGATGAAAGCGGCGACGAACGCGATCTCGATCGTCAGGCCGTCGCTCAACTTGTTGATCATCAGTGCGCTGTTACGCGCCGCAAGCACGGAGAGCCCGGTCACGGCAATCGTGTAGCCGGGATGCTTTGCGCGCACGGCATTAAGCTGCTGATTGACGCGATCGACAATGGGCAGCAACTGGCTGGCGTCGGAATCCGGCACCCGGCCGCTGACGATCACCGCATCCTTCTCGGCCGAAACGAAGCGGCGCGTGAGATAGGGCGGCAGGACATCGACATAGTGCTGCAACGTGGCGATGTCGGATTTCTTGGCCTTGTCGGCCAGCCATCGCCGCAGCGTTTCCAGTGACCAGACATTGCTGACGCCCCGCTGGCGTTCGAGCAGCGCATGGACATCGGCGATCACCGCCAGCGATTCCGGCGCGTAGAGCGAGGTGTTCTTCGGAAACTGGATATAGACGTCGAACGGATTGGCGCCGGCGAGCTTGAGGTCGAGCCGTTGGCTGGCCTTAACGGCCTGCTCGCGGTCGGGCACCTGGTCGGCGAGACGATAACGCGGATCGAGCTGGGCGTAGCCCAGCGAGAGGGCCGCGACGAGGATGAGGCTGATGAGCGAATAAAGCCCCGGCCGGCTGACCATCTGCACCGCGATCCACCGGCACAATCGCCGCAACGCGTCGAGCCCACTGTCCATGCCGCGGACGCTTGCCGCGAAGTCCTCTTCCTGGCGCACCAGCAGTACGCCGAGCAGCGGCGCGCCCATCAGCACCGCCACCAGGGCGATCGCGGTAGCGATCAGGCCGGCCTCGCCGAAGGTCTGCACCAGGTCCGATTTGGAGAACTGCAAGGCAATGAACGACACGCCGGCGGTGGCATGGGTGAGTACGCAGGCCGGGCCGACGATCAGGAGGGCATTGCGGAAGGCGGTGACCTTGTCGTCGCCGGCGATCAGCCGGTCGCGCGCGGCGAAGGTGAGCTGCATGCTGTCGGAAAAGCTGATGACCATGATGAGCGGCGTCATCACGTTGAGAAAGATGTTCAGCTTGAAGTCGAGCCAGCCGAGCGCGCCGAGCGCGAGCAGGATCGCCATCAGCGGTGGCCCGGCGGCGACGACCATGAACGACAGCCGCCGGAAGAACATGATCGCGATCAGGCAGCCGACCGCAAAGCCAAGCGTGTTGTAGATCAGCCGGTCGCGCTGGATCGCGTTACGGATTTCGAGCTGCATCACCGGAACGCCCGACAATTCGCCTTTGAGGCCGGTGCCGGCGAGATGCGTGTTCAGTGTCTGGCGGATCGAACCCACGACATCCGTGAGCTTGCCCGGGCCGGTTGCGGAGGGTTCGAGCGCCAGCACCATCAAGGTCAGCTTGCCGTCGGGCGACAGCAGCTTGTTGCGGATGATTTCATTCGACATCACCCGTTGCATGAGCGCCTGGTAGGCGGCGCCCTCCGGCAGCGGGGTCGGGAACAGCGGAGGAGGGACCTGGTCGCCGATGGGCGGTTCGCGCGCGGAGAAGATCGAGATCAGGCCGCGCGTGCCTTCGAGCAGTTGGAGATCGACCGCCAGGTCGCTCAGCTTTTCCAATGGCGCGCGTTCGAGCAGCTTGTCGCCCTCGATGACGATCAACACGTCGAATTCGTTCGAGGGAAAGCGGCGCGTCACCTCTTCGTAGGTGCTGTATTCCGGCGTGTCGGATCGGAATAACTGGCTGAGCGAGTCGTCGACCTTCACCCGCGCAAAGCCGACCGCCGCCACGACGCTGAGCACGACGAAAGCAATCGCGCTCAGCAACCGGTGCGACAGCGGAAAGAAGCCCATGCGCTCGATCCCGAACGCGAGATTGCGCGGCTTGATCGCGCGTTCCGGCCCGGTCAGGCCGTTGTCCGATGTCGGAGTTTCTTTCACGAGAACCCGATCGACATTGCCTTTTGAACTGGCGATCGGAACGCCCGGTCCGGCCGGATCAGGCGTCCGCCGCCTCCAACCGCTCCGTCGCCCCGCGCGCGCCGGTTCCCCAGCGCCGCTCGATGTACTCGATCACCATCTGCTGGAAGTCGGCGGCGAGCGTGGGCCCGCGCAGCGTGGCGGCCTTCTGGCCGTCGATGAACACCGGCGCCGTCGGCTGCTCGCCGGTGCCCG
>DATCXE010000227.1:0-9719 GCA_036565985.1 Bradyrhizobium sp. | reverse complement strand
CGTGGCGGAAGCCTGGAAGATCGGCCGCAAGAAGATCGACGACGGCGCGCTGCTCGTCATCGCCAAGAACGACCGCCGGCTGCGGATCGAGGTCGGTTACGGTCTCGAAGGCGCGCTCACCGACGCCACCACCAAGCGCATCATCGACGAGGACATCACGCCGAAGTTCAAGAGCGGCGACTTCGGCGGCGGCGTTGCCGCGGGGGTCGACAAGATGGTGCGGGTCGCCAATGGCGAGAAGCTGCCGGAGCCCGAGCCGCCGCACTGGCGGGATTCGCAATCGTTCGATCCGGAGGCCCTGTTCAACCCGTTTCTGATCATTCCGGCGATATTGTTCGGTGGCTTGTTGCGGAGCTTGATGGGACGCCTGCTGGGCTCGGTGACGGCTGGCGCGCTGACGGCCCTGATTGCCTGGTTCCTGGTCGGCTCGGTGTTCGCGGCGGTGATCGTCGGCGTGATCGCCTCGCTCTTTGTATTGATCAGCGACGGTTTCACCTCAGCGGGACCGGGCCGTCGGGGCAGTGCTGGCGGCTGGTCCGGAGGTTCCGGCGGCTCGTGGTCCAGCGGTGGCAGCTCGAGCAGCGGCGGCTTCAGTGGCGGCGGTGGCAGCTTTGGCGGCGGCGGCGCATCGGGGAGCTGGTAGCATGGGCATCAGGCGCATCGGCAGGCATCTTGTCGAACACCGCTGGCGGCTGCGGCGCATCTTTCCGCCGCAGGCGCTGGCAAGGATCGAGCAGGCGATCAAGGCGGGCGAGGCCACCCATTCCGGGCAGGTGCGTTTCGTGGTCGAGGGCGCGCTCGATGGCGCGCCGCTGCTTCGCAATCAGTCGGCGCGGGAGCGGGCGCTGGATGTCTTTTCGCAATTGCGGATCTGGGACACCGTCCACAACAACGGCGTCCTGATCTACCTGCTGCTGGCCGACCACGACTTCGAGATCGTTGCCGACCGCGGCATAGACATCAGGATCGGCCACGCCGGCTGGGAAAAAATCTGCCAGGAGATGGAGGCGGATTTCCGGGCAGGAGATTTCGAACACGGTGTGATCAAGGGAATTGGTGCCGTGTCGCGCCAACTGGCGGTGCATTTTCCGAAGAGCGGCGGCGGGCCGAATGAACTGCCGGATGCGCCGGTGGTGATGTAGGGCACCGAAACCATCCACGTCGTTGCGAGCGGAGCGAAGCAATCCATGGCACCACAGCGGAGGCATGGATTGCTTCGCTCCGCTCGCAATGACGGAGATAACCTTACGCCTTCGCCGAGGGCCGCTCGGCCACGCGCGCCATCCATGCGACGAGGTTGGCATTGGCCGTATCCAGCGGCTGGCCGACCTGGCCGGCGAAATCGAGCCAGCCATAGAGCAGGATGTCGGCCAGCGTGAAGCGCTTGCCGCAGAGATAGTCGCGGCCGTCGGCCATCTGCCCGTTGAGCCATTGCAGGCGGTTGGCGGCGACCATCTTCAGGCCGGGCGAGGCCTCGGGCGCGCAGGGGATCCGCTTCTCGAAGAACTTCAAGCCTTCGCCGAAGCGAAAGCCGTTGCCCATATGCTCGCAGATGTTGAGATCGACGCGGCGGGTCCACATCCGGCATTCGGCGCGCTCTTCGGGCGTTTTGCCGATCATCGCGGGGGTCGGATGCTTTTCTTCCAGATATTCGCAGATCGCGGTTATCTCGGAGACGTAGTTGCCGTCGTCGAGTTCGAGCGTCGGCATCTGGCCGTGCGGATTGCGCTTCAAATGCTCGGCCTCGCGATTTTCGCCCTTGCGCAGATCGACGGTCTGTTTCGGCATCTCGATGCCCTTTTCCGCCATGAACATGCGGACGATGCGCGGATTGGGTCCGACCGAGTCGTAGAATTTCATGATGTTCGCTCTCCCTGGTTGTTCTTGTCAGGCCTTTTTGTTGAGAGCTGTTGAACAGACCGCCGCCGGATTTGTCAAATGAGTTTGACGGCGCGCGCAATGACGGGATCAGTCGTCGAGCTTGTTGAGGTCGCGAACCGACTGCATGATCGGTTCAAAATTCGACCGCGCATCCAGCGCGTCGAACAATTGCGCGGTGTCCGACAGCAAGCCGTGCGAACGCTGGATCGCGATCCGCACGTCCTCCTGCGGCGTGTCGGACAGCCGCCCGTGACCGGACAGCAGGATCTTCGAGTTCAGGCCCTTCAGCCGCTCCAGCGACTGGATGTAGTCGGCGATGCTGCCGGAGCCGAACACGCCGCCCATCACGCCGCCGGGCATCAGCGTATCGGAGGCGAACAGCAACCCCTTGTCCGGCTCGAACAGCGTGATGCAGGCCGAGGTGTGGCCCGGCGTATGCATCACGGTGAGGCGGAAGTTGCCGAGGTCGATCAAATTGCCTTCTTCCAGCCAGAGATCGACATTGATCGGCACGTTCGGTTCGTTGAACATCTTGCGCAGCAGCGAGAAGTCGTCGCGCAGCATGATCTTGTTGGCGGCGAGCCGGTGCGCGGCGATGAAACTGCGGCCGTGGAAATGATAGGCCGCACCGATATGGTCGAGATGCTCATGGCTCAGCACCACCATGTCGATTTCGTCGGGCGGGCAGTCGAGGTGGTCGAGGCAGGTCAGCAGATGCGGATAGTTCGACGACAATCCGACATCGATCATGATCGTGCGCGAGCTGCCGCGCACCAGATAGGCGTTCGCCGCCCGGTTCTTGAAACGGATCTGGTAGACGTCGTCAGTCGCCTCGATCAGCGTGCAGACTTCGCTGTCGAGCAGGGTCTTGAACGGGCTCGGCTTGCGGTCGCTCATGAGTCGGTCGCAGTCCTGAAGTTGACCGCGTTCGAGGCCCGCAAGCGCTTGCTGAGCGCATCCATGATCATCAGCGCAAAGGCCGGCTGCTGGCTGACCAGATAGACGAAGCGGGCGTGATTGATCCGCATCACGCGGGTGCGGGGCGCGGCGGCAATCGCCGTCGCCGAGCGCGATGAGCCGTCGATCACGGCCATCTCGCCGAAGAATTCGCCCTTGCCGAGGGTGACGATGACGGTCTTGCTGGCGCCGTTCATCTTGGCGATCTCGACCTGGCCGTCGAGTACGACGAATAGTTCCCGTCCGGTCGAGCCTTCCTCAAAAATGACGTCATCTACATCAAACTCGTTGATGCATTTCTCGATGGTCATGGGACACCTCCTGCCTTCTGGCTGGTCGGTGCGGCCATGTTAGTCGGGAAACAGATCGGCGCAAACGAAACAGGCAGCGATGCCGCACGGCAGCATGGCTGGACAGGGCGAGGAAGCCGGCGTGTGCCCCAAAACCGGCCCGGACGGGTTCCTAAAATTTCGGTAAGGCCGCTGCGGGTAACGATTTCGCAAGCAATAAAAGTTACCAAATGGTCAATCAATTCTGGAGAATCCAACGTGAGCGATCAGCAGCCCGAGCCCATCAGCGGTGAAACCGGAACGTCCGGCACCGCATCGGCCGTCTCGAACGTGTCGGCGCCCGCCGAGCCGGTAGCAGCCGCTGCTGAGGTCGAGGCAACGCGTATTTCGCCCGAGCAGGAAGAATCCGCGCCCAAGGCCGACGCGCCCAAGATGGAGGCCGCCGGGGCCGAACCCCCCAGGGAAGCCTCCAGGGATGAGGCGCCGGAGGTCGAAGCGCCCAAGGTCGATGCCGTGAAGACGGCAGAGCCGCGCTTCCCCGGCAAGGTGATGATCATGTCGCCGGGCGATCGCGTCGGCATGGATGCGAAGCCCGAAGCTGCGGCAGCAGAGGCATCGTCCGGCAAGCGCCGGATTGGGGCGATGGCTGCCGTGGTGGCGCTGGCGACAGTGGCCGGCGCTCTTGGCGGCGCACTGGCAACGGCCGGCGTTGGAAAGCTGATCGCCGGTGATTCCGCCTCGGCATCGGCCAGGGACAGCGCGTTCGAAGCCGCGGTGACGCGGATCGATGCCGACATCGTCGCGCTGAAGGCCAGCCTCGAGCATACCGCCAAGGCCGGTCTAACCCAGTTCAACAAGACCAGCGACCGCCTCGACAAGGTCGAAAAGGCGCAGGTCGAGCCGGCTGCAAAACTCGCCAAGCTCAGCGAGGCGGTCGACAAATTACGAACCGCGCAGGCGTCTGCCGCGTCGGCTCAGGCTCAGGCAAGGGACGTGAACGTGACAGGCTCGGTGCCGCAGCAGGTTGCGGCCGCTGCGACCCCCGCACCGGCGGCTCCGCCCAAGCCGGAAGTCGCCCGGATGCCGACGGTCGAAGGCTGGGTGTTGCGCGACGTCGCCAACGGCAGCGCGTTGATCGAGGGCCGCCGCGGCATGTATGAAGTGTTTGCCGGCGATCCGGTGCCGGGGCTCGGCCGCGTCGACGCCATCCGCAGGCAGGATGGCCGCTGGGTCGTCGTGACCAGCAAGGGCCTGATCGTCGCGCGCTAACGCGCGAGCCGCCAAGCCGTGGTTCGGCGAACAGCCGGACCTTGAGAATATTCCCTCACTCTGACGTGAAAGTGCGCCCCGATTGTCGCGAGACAGCCGGGGCGTTTTTCGGCTAGCTTTCTGAACGCAACTGGCTGTCGCCGACGCGTCCCAAACGACGTCGCATGCCCTCAGCATTCGTCAGGACATGGCTTCGCGTGCGCATCTTGCTGATCGCCTTCATCCTGCTTCTTGGCGCCGCGCCGGTGGCGCGCGCTGTCGAAGCTGTCGCGCTGGAACGCGGAACCGCCATCACCGATCCCGCGATGCTGCGCGAGCTCGATGGCGGGCGATTTCGCCTCGACCGCATGCTGCTGCCGGAGAGATCGGCGGATGCTCCGCTTTCGAATGACGAATTGTTTCGCTTGCCGTCGATGATGCCGATCCGGCGGGCGATCGACGGCGAGTTCGAGCGCTACGTTGTCAGGCACAAGGCAAGCCTGCCCAAGGAGACCATCGGCGTCGGCGAAGGCTTCGACTTCCAGCTGTTCGACCGCGCGCTGCTTTACTCAGCGCAGACGCGGTTCGTGCTGGCCGGCATCGTCAACCGCATGGACCGCGCCTACGTCTTCCCGACAGGCTGCGGCGAGATACGCCTGATCTACCGCTTGACGCGGCTGGACCTGCCGGACGTCGGCAATAACACTTCGTCGCCGCGGCTGCCGATGACGCTGAACCTCGTGCTGAAGGCAAAGTCCGATCGCAGCGGCCCGGAGGTCACATGCTCCAGTATTGCCAATCGCTGGCTCGCGGCCGGTGCACTCCTCAATGAGAAACTCCAGACGAAGGACAGTCCGCTCGATCTGCTCGGACCGGAGAACATCGACCGCATCGAAACCAATTTGCAGATCGCCCATGCGCCTAAATCCGCCGTTCGCGATTTCCGCACCGATTATCTCCTGAAGGTGTTTCGATACGACCGGCAGGGTCGCGTGTTCGCGGAAGCGCCGATGGAAAACCAGATCGACCGCGTGCGCATCCTGGCCGACGACAGCCTGAAGCGCGAGTTCCGGGCATGGCTGCTCGATCCCGTCAATCTCGCCGAGTTCGACCGTGGCACCGTGCTGATCCCGGAAAAGTTTCTCGCCAACGGTGCGGTTGCGCCGACGCCGGCCGGATTCGATCCATCGGATTTGCAGCCGGAATTCGGCCTCGTGCAAGGCGAGGGCGCCGTGTTCAGCGAGGCTGACATCGTCGCGGCGTTGAAGAAGGCGGCAGCGAGTGGCGTCAAGCTGCAGAACATCCGCTCGCCCGGCGGCTTCGAGCGCCGGCTCAACGACGTGACCTGCGCGGGCTGCCACCAGACGCGCGGCATCGGCGGTTTTCATTTCCCCGGCGTCGACTGGATGGCGGCAAAACCCTCCAATACGACCGTGGTGCCGGCCTCGCCGCATTTCCTCGGCGACCAGATCCGCCGCCGCGATATTCTCACCGCGCTGCGTGACGGCAAGCAACCGGATTACTCGCGGGGATTTTCCAGCCGCCCGCAATTGCGCGGCAGCACTGAACTCGCCGGGTCGGGATATTACGACGGCTGGGGCGCGCATTGCTATGTGGCCGCCAAGCCTGCCGCCAGCAATGACGCAAGTTTCCGGGACTGGAACTGCGCCGAGGGGCTGGCCTGTCAGGCGGCCGGGAAGACCTCGCGCATCGGGATGTGTTTCGTCAAAGGTCGCTAAAGCCGGCCGCGGATTGTGCTAGGTTTGGGACTGGCAATCTCCGGAGATCGGCCATGAGTTCTTCCGAACACGACAAGCAGCGGAACCGCGAGATCGCGGAGAACGAGGCGGATCGGCAAACCGTCGGAGACTTCCGTGTCAGCGTGTGGGCGATCGCGGTCACGGTCATTGCCGGCGTGATCGTGTGCGGCATCGTCTGGGCGTGGTTCAACCGCTGAGCGGACTGCCTGCCAGCGGTTATTTGGCGTAGTGCGTTAGCCGCTTGCCAGGCAGCAGGTCGTAGGCCGATTTCCAGCCCGGCAATTGCGCCATGCGCCCAAGCCAGGCATGGATCGCAGGATGGCTCGTCGCCCAATCGTAGCCGGTCTCATCGGCGGGATAATGCAGATAGGCCATCATGGAAATATCCGCCACCGTCGGCCGCGTGCCGATGGCGAATGCGTTCTTTTGCATGTGCGTTTCGAGGATCGACAGGAAATCGTCGAGCCGTCTGCGAAAATGCTTCAGCACGTGCTCGTCCGGTGACGGCGTGAAGGTTCGAGCAAAGCGGTAGGTCGCCATGTAGCCGGTGAGCTTGTGGTTGTCCCAGAACAGCCAGCGCAGCAGTTCGAACTGCTCCTGCTCAGTCTCGCCGCCGAACCGGCCGAATTGGTTGGCGAGCTTGAGCAGGATCGGCGCGGTCTGGGTCAGGCGCTCGCCATCCACCTCGAGCACCGGAATTTCGCCCATCTCGTTGACGTCGCGCCGCCATTCCGGCGTGCGGGTGACGCCGCCGCCGAAGTCGGTCCATACAGGCTCGAAGCGCTGCCCGCACAGCGTGAGCATCAGCGCGAGCTTGTAGCTGTTCCCGGATTCGGGAAAGTAGTGCAGGCGGTAAGTCGGCATGGCTGTTTTGCTCACGCCACCGCGCCGACCGCGCGCAGCTTGCCGATCGCGGTCTCGTCATAGCCGGCGTTACGCAGGATTTCGTCGCTGTGCTCGCCGAGGGCAGGCGGCTTGCGGGGCTGGACCTTGCGGCTGCCATCCACCCAGATCGGGCTGGAGATCGTCATCATGGTGTCGTTCTCGAACGGCACCAGAACCTCGTTCTCGATCATCTGCCTGTCGGTGGGAATATCGTCGAGAATGCCGACCACGCCGAACACCAGGCCGTTGCCGTCGAGAATCTTGCGCCATTCGGCGAGGTCCTTGGTGGCAAAGGTTTCGTCGAAAACCTTGATCAGTTCCAGCGACCGCGCGTGGCGATCCTTTTTGGTCTCGAAGCGGGGATCGGTGACGAGATCCTCGCGCCCGAGGCAGCGCGCCAGCGTCGGCCATTGCCGGTCCTCGTTGAGCAGCGACAGGATCAGCCAGCGTCCGTCCTTGCACTGGTAGTGATTGGTGACGGCGTTCAGCGCACGTTCGCGCGGACGGCGCTCGCCGAACTTCGCGCCGACCAGTTTCGCCTGCGCCAGCACCGACGCGGCCCAGACGCCATTGGCCATCAGGTTGGAACTGACATGCGAGCCCTTGCCGGTGCGCTCGCGCTTGTAGAGCGCGGTGACGATCGCGCTGTAAAACGCCATCGCGCAGGGGTGATCGCCCATGCCCGCAATCGACCGCGCCGGCGTGGTGTGCTCATCCGCGCGCACCAGATCCATCAAGCCCGAGCGCGCCCAATAGGCGTTGGAGTCGAAGCCGGGCTTGTTGGCTTCCTCGCCCTTTTCGCCGTAGCCGGTGAAGGACGCGTAGATCAGGCGTTCGTTCTGCGGCGCCAGATGCGCGTGCGTGATGCCGAGCCGCTCGCGCACCTGCGGCGGATAATTGGTGATGAACACATCGGCCTGTGCGGCCAGCCGATGCAGCACTGCCTGGCCCTCGGGCTTGGAGAGATCGAGCGCGAGGCTCTTCTTGTTACGGGCTTCCAGCATCCACGCGAAATTATGCTCGCTGTGGGGATAGCCGGGCAGGTTGGGCAGGTTGCGGTAGGGGTCGCCGGTGCCGGGCGGTTCGATCTTGATGACGTCGGCGCCGAAATCGGACAGCACGGTGGCGGCCGCGGGTGCTGCGATGAAGCTCGCGCAATCCAGAACTTTCAGGCCTTCGAAAATACCCTTTTCCATCGTGGCGCCGCTCCGTGCCGTTTGTTGGTTTTGTTGAGGTATCGCCCCGGGGCGATCCTGTTCAAATGCCATTTGGCCCATGTTGGAGGGGCGATGCAACTACTCCCCGCCGGACATCAGAGCTGCATTCCCGCCTGCCGCGGCGGTATTGACCGTTACCGTTTGTTCGGTTGCAAAGCGCGGCAGATAGTGCGGCCCGCCGGCTTTAGGTCCGGTGCCGGACAGGCCGTGGCCGCCGAACGGTTGCACGCCGACGACCGCGCCGATCATGTTGCGGTTGACATAGATGTTGCCGACCTGCAGGGCCTCGATCGCGTCCTCCACCGTATCGTCGATCCGCGAGTGGATGCCGAGTGTCAGCCCGTAGCCCGAGCGCTCGATCGACCGCAGCACCCGGTCAAACCGGTCGGCATCATATCGAACCACGTGCAGTACCGGGCCGAACACTTCTTCCGTGAGTTGGGCGGCATCGGACAATTCGAAAATATGCGGTGCGACAAAATTTCCGGCGGGCGCGGTGCCCACAAGATGCACCCGGGCTTCCTTCTTCATGCGCGCGATGTGTGCGTCCAGCCGCTGTTTGGCCTCGGTATCGATCACCGGGCCGATATGCGTGGCGGGATCACCGGGATCGCCGACGACAAGTTCGCGCGCCGCGCCAGCGATCATCTCGATCATGCGGTCGGCGACGTCGTCCTGGATGAACAGTAGCCGCAGCGCCGAGCAGCGCTGGCCGGCGGAGCGGAACGCCGAGGTCACGACGTCGTCGGCAACCTGCTCGGGCAGGGCGGTGGCGTCGACGATCATCGCATTGATGCCGCCGGTTTCCGCGATCAGCGGCACGATCGGTCTGTCCTTGGCGGCGAGCGCCCGGTTGATCATTCGCGCGACCTCGGTCGAGCCGGTGAAAACGACACCGGCGATATCGGGATGCGCCACCAGCGCGGCGCCGACCCGACCATCGCCGGCAACAAGATGCAGCGCCGATGCCGGCACGCCGGCTTCATGCAACAGCCGCACGGCTTCAGCGGCAATCAGCGGCGTTTGCTCGGCCGGCTTTGCAACGACGGCGTTGCCGGCCATCAGGCCTGCCGTGACCTGCCCCAGAAAGATCGCCAGCGGAAAATTCCACGGCGAGATTGCGACGAAGACGCCACGCCCACGCAGGCACAGCATGTTGCTCTCGCCGGTCGGTCCCGGCATCGCTTTGCCATCGCCGAACAGTTCGCGTCCCTGCGCAGCATAGTAGCGGCAGAAGTCGACGGCCTCGCGGACTTCCGAAACCGCGTCATCCAGTGTCTTGCCGCCCTCGCGCTGCAGCAGAGCGATGAACTGCGCCGATCGGGCTTCCAGCAAATCGGCGGCCTTCTCCAGCGCGTCCGCGCGCGTGCCGGCCGGCGTTCTGCTCCACGCTCCGAACCCGGCGCTTGCCGCCGAGACCGCGGCATTCGTCGCTGCGGTCGTCGCATCGGCGATGCTTCCCGTCGCGGGCACTCGTTGCG
>DATCXE010000217.1:0-4921 GCA_036565985.1 Bradyrhizobium sp. | reverse complement strand
GAGCCGGTGAGAGCCGACCCACGTTCGTTACCTGTTGGGTACGATGATGATTTCGATAGATGATGCCGAGAACGAAGGTCCCTCGCTACTCGATGTGGTCGCGTTGTTGTCGGACCTTCCGGCGCAGCGGCTTGCACGTGGGCAGGTTGGCACGGTAGTTGAGCTACTGGACGACAGTACTTCGCTTGTCGAGTTTAGTGACGAGCAGGGACAAGCCTATGCCGTTGTCCCCTGCCCTCGCTCTGAGTTGCTCACCCTTCACTACCTTCCCGAAGTCGCCTGAGCAAAGCCATCTACTCGTTCCGCGCTACCGCCGTGAGCTTGGTCATGTTCTGCAGCAGAATTCTTCCGCGCTGCAGATCGAGGATGCCGTCCTTGCGCCAGAGCTGCAGCTGGCGATTGACGCTTTCGCGGGCGGCGCCGACGAAGACGCCGAGCTGTTCCTGCGAGATATGGACTTCCGAACCGAAGTCGGAGGCGAGCGCGCAGAGCCGCCGGGCAAGGCGGACCGGCAGCGGCTGCAGCACCGATTCCTCCATCCGCTCGCTCTGCCAGCGGATGCGCTGGCACAGCAGCATGATGATCTTGATCGCGACCTTCGGCTCGCGCTCGAGGAAGGCGAGAAAATCCTCACGCCGCAGCACGAACAGCTCCGACGGCTCGCCGGCGGTGGCGTCCGCGGTGCGGCTCTCGCCGTCGAGGACGGCGACCTCGCCGAACAGATCGCCGGGCCCCATGAAATTCAGCGTCAGTCGGCTGCCGTCGGAGGCGCCGGTCTCGATCCGGATCTGGCCGCGCCGAACGCCATAAAGTGCGTCGCCGGCATCGCCCTTCTGGAACAGCGTCTCGCCGACGCCCATCTGCTGGGTGTGGCAAAGGCCGGAGATGCGCTGCAGCTCGTCGGCGCCCAGATCCGCAAACATCGGGTTCATTTTCAAAATGACCGCAAATTCGGCCTGTTTACTCATTGTATTGCCTTCCAGATTGGTCCCGGCCACCCCGCAAAGCCGTTAGCAAGATTCCCTATCCTATGAGTGTGTCATAAGTCACATAAGTTCGCAGTACGGTCGGAATATTTTTGGCTTCTGTGAGCAGCATCCCGTTTCCGGGATAAACTCGCCTGACCGGTTGCGCCCGCGGGTCGCGCCGCCGAAATGAGAGCCGTGCGCGGTCTGGAATGTCGAAATGAGAGCACTGAAAATTGCCGGCGCGGCCATTGGCGCCGTGGTCGTCATCGTCGCACTGCTGCTGGTGATCGGTATCCCGTCGGGGTTCCTGACGTCCGAGATCAAGGAGCGGGTCGAGCGCGAGACCGGCTACAGGCTCGCCATCAACGGCGGCGCCAGGGTCGGCCTGTGGCCGTCCCTCAACATCACGCTGAAAGACGTGACGCTGCAGGACCCGAACGAGCGCGACATCAACAACCGCTTCGCAGCCGGCAGCATCCAGGCCGATGTGACGCTGGCAAGCGTCTGGGCCGGCAAGCCGCACATTACCGAACTCGTCGTCACCCGCCCGGTGGTGAATTTGCCGCTGCGGCGCGAGCGGCTGAGGGAGGCCAGCACCGCCGCACAACCTGCCGCCACGAAGTCATCCGCTGCGTTTTCGATCGAGCATGTCAGCGTCAGCGGCGGCACGATCGTGTTCTCCAACTTGCGTGACCGCGTCGAGAGCAGGATCGAGACCGTCAATGCCGAGATATCGATCGATGCCGACCGCAGGATCCACCTGTCCGGCAATGCCCGCAGCAACGGCAATCCGCTGAAGTTCGAGATCAAGGCGGCGCCGCCCGCGCCGCCGATCGAGCGGCAGAACATCCCGGCCGAAATCACCATCGACGCGCCCGGCCTGCTGAACGCTCAGCTTTCGGCCAAAGCCGGGGTCCGGCTCAACGGCTCCGTCGTGATGATCAACGGCGTCACCGGTACGCTCGGCGACGGCGCCTTCAACGGCTGGGCGTCGGTCGACCTGGCGAGCAAGCCGCTGGTCAAGCTCGACCTCGACTTCCAGAAGCTTGCGGTCGCGACGTCGCGCAGCACCAATTCCTCCGCGCAGCCCTGGAGCAGCGCGACGATCGACCTCAACGGGCTCAACTATATCGACGTGCAGGCGCGGATATCGGCGGCCGAACTCAACATCGGCGACGGACGCTTTGCTCCCGCCGCGATCGATGCCACGCTGGCGAGCGGCGTATTGAAGGCGCAGGTCTCCAATATCGGCGCCTATGACGGCAACGCCAATGGCGAGCTGACCATCGACGCATCCACCGCCAATCCGACTTTCGCGATGCGGGCCGACCTCACCGGCGTGCGCGCGTTGCCGGTGTTGCGCAGCCTTGCCGACTTCGACAAGCTCGATGGCAGGATGCAGGCGAAGATCGACGTGCGTTCCGCCGGCACCAGCCAGCGCGCGATCATGTCGAACGTCGCCGGCATCGCCTTCATCGTGTTCCAGGACGGCGCGATCCGAGGGCTCAACGTCGCGCAGATGATCCGCTCGCTCACATCTGGCACGCTGTCGGGCTGGCAGGAAGGCGAGGAGAAGGCGACGGATCTGTCGCAGCTTTCGGCTTCGTTCAGGATCGACAAGGGTCAGGCGCAGACCACCGATCTCAATCTGGTCGGCCCGCTGGTGAAGATGACCGGTGTCGGCACCATCGATCTCGGCACCAAGCAGATCGGATTCCGCGTCGAGCCGAAGCTGGTGATGACCACCGAAGGCCAGGGCCGCGCCACCGACCCGGTCGGGTTCGGCATCCCCGTGATGATCGAAGGCCCGTGGGGTCAACCTCGGATCTATCCGGAGATGCAGGGCATCCTCGACAATCCCGAAGCCGCCTATGCGAAGCTCAAGGAGATGGGCAAGGGCCTGTTCGGTCCGAACGGCGCCGGCCTTGGTGCCGCGATCGGCAGCCTGCTCGGCGGCGGACAGCAGGGCAACGCGGGCGGACAGGGTGCGGCCGGCGGACAGGCCAACCAGCCTGCCAGCCCGCTCGGCGAGACCATCGGCAATCTGCTGCAGCAGGGTTTGAGCGGATTGGGGGCGAGTTCGGGTCAAGGCGGCCCGGCACAGACCGCTCCGCGCCCGGGCGGTCAGCGCAGCATTCCCTCGGCGGGATCTTCCCAGGAGCCGGCGCAGGTCGCACCGGCCGAGCCCGCGGCCCCCGCACCGCCGAGCGAGACCACGGGGCAGCAGGACAGCCAGCCGATGAACGAGGTGTTGCGGCAGCTGTTCAATCGCTGAGAGTACCTGACGTCTCCCTCGCCCCGCTCTTCGCGGGGAGAGGATCGGGGTGAGGGGCTCTCTCCACGAGTCCTATCTCGGAAACAGCCCCTCACCCGGCGCTTCGCGCCGACCTCTCCCCGCGAAGTGCGGGGCGAGGTCAAGCAGGCCCGGCATAACGGCCAATTCTGCCCGGAATTGCGGCTAACCATGCTGGCGGAGCGCCCGCCGGCCTCCTCGATTCGTGCTAAGCAGGCTCATCTGCGGCGGCTCCCGGGAGAGGCCAGCGCCGCGCGCAACGATGCGCCCGCTAGCCGCGGCGCACGGGGGTCCGGATGAACGAGGTCAAGGACAAGGTCTGGTTCCTGCGCGAAGGCCTGTTCGCCAAATACGTCGTCGCGCTGGTCGGCCTCGTCGTGTTCGTGCTGGCCGTCAACGGTGCGATGGAAATCTGGATCACCTATGGCGGCATCAAGCGATCGCTGGCCGACGGCATGTCGGAGAAGGCCGAAGCCACCGCCAAGCGGATCGAGCAATCGATGGGCGACCTGGAGCGGCAGATCAGCTGGGTGACCCGCGCCTCCTCGACCAGGACCGAGGAGCGCCGCGCCGACTATGCGCAACTGCTGCGGCAGGTGCCGCAGGTCAGCCAGCTCTCGCTGCTCAGCGCCCAGGGTCGCGAGCAGCTGCGCCACACCCGCCAGACCGTCACGCTCGACAGCAACGCCGACTTTTCCCGCGACGTCAGGTTCATCGAGACCGTCCGGCACGGCACCAGCTTTTCGCCGGCCTATTTGCGGGACCGGCGCCCGTTCATGTCGATCTCGCTGCCGCATGCGGACGGCAGCATCACCGTCGCCGAGATCGACCTCGGCTTCCTCGCCGACTTTTTCGACGATGCGCAGGTCGGCAAGGTGGCGTTCGCCTATCTGATCGATCCCAGGGGCGAGGTGCTGGCGAGTTCGGCCAGGGGACCGGAGGTCGGCAAGAGCCTTTCCGCGCTGCCGCAGGTCGCCGCCATCATTCCGACCGGCGGCAGGGAGCTGACGTCCGGCAAGGATATCCACAGCGATGCGGTGCTGACGGCGGCGGCCGCGGTGCCGAGGCTCGGCTGGCACGTGTTCTTCGAACAGCCGACCGCGCAGGCCTTGACGCCGATCCGCGATCAGCTGGTGCGGATCGCGCTTTTGATCGGGCTCGGCCTCATCGTCGCGATCATCGCCGGCACCATCATGGCCCGCCGCATGCTGGTGCCGATCACGGCATTGCAGGCCGGCGCGCGGCGTCTCGGCGCCGGCGATTTCGGCCACCGCATCGAGGTGAAGACGGCGGACGAGCTGGAAGAACTCGCCAACCAGTTCAACGGCATGGCCGGCCAGCTCGCCGCGACCTATTCCGGCCTGGAAGAGAAGGTGAAGGAACGGACGCGGGATCTGGCGCAGTCGATCAACGAGCTCAAGGTGCTCGAGGAAGTCGGCCGCGCGGTTGCCTCTTCGCTCGACCTCAACGCCGTGCTGCCGACGGTCGCCGCACGCGCGCTCGAGATCACCCACGCCGATGCCGTGCTGATCTATGGCTATGACGCCGACCGTCACCAGTTCCATCTCACGGAAGCGATCGGCATCGACAAGTCTGCCGAAGGCAGCCACCGCGCCATCGACGCCGACAACTCGCCGCTCGGCGAGGCAGCGGCGAGCGG
>DATCXE010000170.1:0-3673 GCA_036565985.1 Bradyrhizobium sp. | reverse complement strand
CGGGTGCCGTAGGCATGCGTCAGCCGATTGGCATGCGCCTGCGTCAGGAACGGATAGCTCCGCACCAGTCCGGCGGTCAGCGCGGCGACCGCCGATACATCCATGTCGCCGCCGGGCAGCGGCGACTTGCCGGTCCAGCCTTCCTTGGCTTTTGCACTGCGCAAATACGGCGCAAGCCGCTCCAGCGCCTCTTCCGCCAGGCGCCGGTAGGTCGTGATCTTGCCGCCATAGATCGACAGCAGCGGCGCGCCATCAGGCGTATCCAGTTCGAACACGTAATCGCGGGTCGCAGCCTTGGCTTCGCTGGCGCCATCGTCATAGAGCGGGCGCACGCCGGAATAGGTCCAGACGACGTCGGCGGGCAGCACCGGATTCTTCAGGTACTCGCTGGCGGAGGCGCAGAGATACTGGATCTCTTCCGGCGTGGCTTTCACCTTGGCCGGATCGCCGTCGTAATCGCGATCGGTGGTGCCGATCAGCGTGAAATCGTTCTGGTAGGGAATGACGAAGATGATGCGACCGTCGGCGTTCTGGAAGATGTAGGCGCGGTCGTGCTCGTAGAGCTTGCGCACCACGATGTGCGAGCCCTGCACCAGCCGCACCTTCGCGCGTGCGTTGACGCCCGAGCCCGCGGACAGCACCTGCTCGACCCAGGGGCCGCCGGCGTTGACCAGCGCCCGCGCCTGGATGGTGGTGCGCACGCCGCTAATGGTGTTCTCGACGGTGACGTGCCAGATGCCGCCAGTCTGCCTGATCTCGACCGCGCGCGATCGGGTGTGGATCTCCGCGGCGCGATCCGCCGCATCCCGCGCGGTGAGCACGACCAGCCGCGCGTCATCGACGAAGCAGTCGGAATATTCAAAGCCCTTGCGGTAGCGGTTGGGGATCAGCGGCTTTCCGACCTCGTCATGAACGAGATCGACCGAGCGCGTCGGCGGCAGCAGATTCCGGCCGCCGATATGGTCGTACAGGAACAACCCGAGCCGCAGCAACCAGGCCGGACGCAAGCCCGAGTGGTGCGGCAAAACGAAACGCAAGGGCCTGATGATGTGGGGCGCGATCTGCCAGAGGATTTCGCGCTCGATCAGCGCCTCGCGCACCAGCCGAAACTCGTAATATTCGAGATAGCGCAGGCCACCATGCACCAGCTTGGTCGACCAGGACGACGTCCCGCTCGCCAAGTCATTCATTTCACAAAGGAAAACAGAGTTACCCCGGCCCGCCGCATCGCGCGCGATGCCGCAGCCGTTGATACCGCCTCCGATGATGGCGAGATCGAAAACCCTGTCCAACGAACGTTCCCCGGCAGCGATCGCCTGTTCGTTTCGGCGATTTTACTTTCGGATTGGAGTAAATCACAACCAAAAACGAAAGCAAGTGAAAACGGGGAACCGGCGGGGAAATCGACTTCGATAGGGCTGGATGCGGCGATGTCTCGGCTTCGTGGTTCGAGACGCGCGACTTCGCCGCGCTCCTCACCAAGAGGGTCTGACATTTCGTCCGCGTCGAAAGTGTATGACCTCATCCTGAGGAGCCCGCCACCGGGTCGCGCGAATGCGCGCCCGATGACAGGCTCCGCGGCGTCTCGAAGGATGCAAGCCCGGCTCTATCAGACCGGGCTACTTCAGCCGCACCACCGTCGATGCCGGCTCACCCGGCTCGTCGATATCGGCGGCCGGCTTTTCCATCGCCTCGACCACCTCGATGCCGCGGGTGTGGCAGATGTTGGCGAGGCCTGCGGGCAGCGGGGCATCGGTGACGAAGGTCTGGATCTGGCTGAGATGGGCGATACGCACCGGCGCGCTTCGCCTGAGCTTGGTCGAATCCGCCACCAGCATGACGCTGCGCGCGTTGGCGATGATGGCCTGCGCCGCCTGCACCTCGCGATAGTCGAAGTCGAGCAGCGCGCCCTCCTCGTCGATCGCGGATGCGCCGATGATGGCGTAATCGACCTTGAACTGGCCGATCAGGCTGATCGCCGTCGAGCCGATCACGGCGCCGTCAGCGCGGCGCACCGCGCCTCCAGCCACGATCACCTCGATGCGCGGATGGCGATACAAAAGCATCGCGACGTTGAGGTTATTGGTGATGACGAGCAGGTCCTCATGCGAGGTCAGCGCGCTCGCGACTTCTTCCGTCGTGGTGCCGATGTTGATGAACAGCGAGCAGCCGTTCGGAATCCTCGAGGCCGCGGCGATGCCGATCGCCCGCTTCTCGTCGGCGGCCACGAAGCGCCGCGCTTCATAGGCGAGATTCTCGACGCCGGAGGCAATGATGGCGCCGCCGTGGATCCGCGTCAGCGAGCGCTGGTCGCAGAGGTCGTTGAGGTCCTTGCGGATGGTCTGCGACGACACCTCGAAACGCCGCGCGAGGTCTTCCACGTTCACGCGGCCGGAGGCGCGGGCGATGTTGAGAATTTCAGTCTGACGGTTGGACAGTCCGGCCATGGCGGCACCCTCGGGGACGCGATTGGGGCACAATGATGCCGTTATGGTGCGGCTGATTGGGGCCGCGGTCAACGAGGGAGATCAGCCGCAACTCAGCCGGAAGGGGCGACCGCGAAACCTGGTTAAGGCGCGATCCACGCCGAAAGCCACGCCTTCGCACCTGCACCATGGCTCGACAAGTCACCACGTGGCTGCAAGACTACCTGCACAACAAAGACTGCCTGCGCAACAAGACTGCCTGCACAATCAAAAAATGGAGGAAGCCGATGAATATCGATCGTCGCCAGCTCGCATTGCCGGCGCTTGCCCTTGGACTCCTCAGCATTGTTCCGGCCCCGGCATTGGCCGGCGCGGATGAAGATGCGATCGCGAAACACGTCGAAGCGTTCCGCGCGGCGCAGGCGGCGGGCAATGCCGACGGCATCGCCCCGCTCTGCGCGGAAGAACTCAGCTACAGCCACTCCAGCGGCGCCATCGACACCAAGGCGTCGCTGCTGGATGGCGTCAAGAACGCGAAATACAAATGGACGTCGCTTGAATACAAGAATCCGACCGTCCGCGTCGTCGGCCCGGCCGCGATCGTGCGTTTCAATTTCGTCGGCGAGCAGGAGTTCACCGACGGCAAGAAGACGCCGCAGAACCTTGCCATCCTGATGAACTGGCAGAAGCAGGGCAACGACTGGAAGCTACTTTCCCGCTCGGCCACCAAGCTCTGACCGACGCAGCTGAGGGTCAGGCCGCCAGCGTCATTCCGTTGGCGAGTTGACGCGCGGCCCGCTCGGCCTCGCGTGCGTTGCGAAAGACCCGCCCCTCCAGGCGATCGAAACGGCGCGACGCCGCGAAAAACCTGAAGCCTCCGGGGCCTCGAACGACGATGCCCGCAGGCTGCGAGAAGATTTCGATAATGTAGCTGTCCGACATGAGCCCGGCCTTAAGATTAATTCCGGGCTTACAACGGGTTACAGGGCCGATTGTTCCCTCGGCCACCGTTGCGCCGCATGGCCGTCCTATGTCAAAGCTGGTCACGGAACTTGCCACGAATCGCTCAAACGGCCGGAGAAGAGAGATGATACCGAAATTCGCGCTTTCGATGCTGGTTGCCCTTGCAGTTTGCGCCCCCCTCCAGGAAGCAGCGGCGCAGGATAGCACGCTCGGCGGCGCGCTGTTCGGCGGCGCCGCGGGCGCCATTGTCGGCGGCGCGCTGGGTGGCGGCCGCGGGGCCGCAA
>DATCXE010000161.1:0-5779 GCA_036565985.1 Bradyrhizobium sp. | reverse complement strand
TCGCCCTCGATCCATTCTCGACCGGGTTTTTCGACGATCTGTATCCTTCCCAGGAGCTGCTGCGCGAGGCCGGACCACTGGTCTATCTCGACAAGTGGAACGTCTACGGGGTGGCGCGCCACGCAGAGGTACACGCCGTTCTGAACGATCCCGCCACGTTCTGTTCGAGTCGCGGCGTGGGCCTGAGCGATTTCGCCAAGGAAAAGCCGTGGCGTCCACCGAGCATCATCCTCGAGGCGGATCCTCCGGCGCACACCCGCACCCGCGCGGTGCTGAGCCAGGTGCTGTCGCCGACCGCTTTGAAGCAGGTCCGCGACCGGTTCGCGGCGGCGGCCGCCGCAACCGTCGACCGATTGCTGGAGCAGCGAAGTTTCGACGCCATCGCCGATCTCGCGGAAGCCTATCCGCTGGCGATCTTTCCCGATGCGCTCGGCCTGAAGCAGGAGGGGCGCGAGCATCTGCTGCCCTATGCGGGCGTCGTCTTCAACGCATTCGGACCGCCGAACAAGCTGCGGCAGGACGCGATCGAGCGCTCGGCGCCGCATCAGGCCTATGTCGCCGAGCAGTGCCAGCGCGAAAATCTCGCACCCGGCGGGTTCGGCGCCTGCATCCATGCGCGGGTCGATGCCGGCGATATCACCGAGGCCGAGGCGCCGCTTTTGGTACGTTCGCTGCTGTCGGCCGGCCTCGACACCACGGTCAACGGCATCGGCGCCGCCGTCTATTGCCTGGCACGCTATCCCGACCAATTGGCGCGGCTGCGCCAGGATCCCACGCTGGCGCGCAACGCGTTCGAGGAAGCGGTGCGGTTCGAGAGCCCGGTGCAGACGTTCTTCCGCACCACGACGCGGGAGGTCGAGATCGGCGGCCATCGCATCGGCGAGGGCGAGAAGGTTTTGATGTTCCTCGGCGCGGCCAACCGCGATCCGCGCCGCTGGGAGAATCCTGACAGCTACGACATCACGCGGCGAACCAGCGGCCACGTCGGCTATGGCTCCGGCATCCATATGTGCGTCGGCCAGCTCGTCGCCCGCCTCGAAGGCGAGACCATGCTGGCGGCGCTGGCGCGCAAGGTCGGGACCATCGAAATCACCGGACCGGTGAAGCGCCGCTACAATAACACGCTGCGCGGGCTGGAAAGCCTTCCCGTGACCATCACGCCGGCCTGACGCCGTCGCTGCAAATTACACCTTTCAAGCACAAAAAAATCCGAGGGGAGAAATCGTATGAAGAATTTTGGCAATCATCTGGCGCTGGCGTTATCAGGCGCTTTGTCGCTGGCCGGTGCGAGCGCTGCGCGCGCGCAGATTTCCGACAACGTCGTCCGCGTCGGCGTTCTCAACGACATCTCCGGCATCTTCCAGGACACCAACGGCATGGGCTCGGTCGAAGCCGCGCGCATGGCCGCGGAAGATTTCAACGGTGGCGGAAAGAACATCAAGGTCGAGATCGTCTATGCCGACCACCAGAACAAGGCCGACGTCGGGCAGGCGATCGCGCGCAAATGGCTCGATGTCGAAGGCGTCGACGCCATCGTCGACGTGCCGAATTCCGCCGTCGGTCTCTCCATCAATGCGCTGCTGCGGGATTCGCGGATGACGTTTTTGGCGTCGTCGACCGCGAGCTCCGATCTCACCGGCAAGGCCTGTTCGCCCAACACCATCCAGTGGGTCAACGATGCCTGGGCGACCGGCAATACCACGGCGGCGGCGATGATGGCGCGCGGCGGCAAGGACTGGTACTTCGTCACGGTCGATTACGCACTTGGCAAGGGCATCGAGGCGGAAGCCACCAACTACATCGAAAAGCACGGCGGCAAGGTGCTGGGTTCGAGCAAGCACCCGCTCGGCACCTCGGATTTCGCATCCTTCCTGCTGCAGGCGCAGAATTCCAAATCCAAGGTGATCGGCCTCGCCAATGCCGGCGGCGACACCATCAACGCGGTCAAGCAGGCCAACGAGTTCGGCATCCAGCAGGGCGGCCAGACCATGGTGGCGTTCCTGCTGTTCGTCAACGACATCCACGGCATGGGGCTGAAGGTTGCGCAGGGCCTGCAGCTGCTCGAAGCCTTCTATTGGGACATGGACGACGACACCCGCGCCTTCGCCAAGCGCTTTGCGGCGCGGCCGGGCATGAACGGCAAGATGCCGAGCGGCAACCAGGCCGGCGTTTACGCTTCCACGCTCGCTTACCTCAACGCCGTGGCGGCAACGGGCAGCGACCATGCGAAGGACGTCGTGACGCAGATGAAGAAGTTCAAGGGCAAGGACAAGCTGTTCGGCGACGTCACCATCCGCCAGGACGGCCGCGTCATTCACCCGATGTATCTGTTCGAGGTGAAGAAGCCGGAAGAGTCGAAATATCCGTACGACTATTACCGGCTGGTCTCGACCATCCCGGCCGATCAGGCGTTCCGCCCCATCACGGACGGCGGCTGCTCTCTGGTGAAGTGATGGGGCCGCATGGTTCGAGACGCGCGGCATGGCCGCGCTCCTCACCATGAGGAACTGATCTATCCCCTCATGGTGAGGAGCCGCGAAGCGGCGTCTCCGGACGATGCTACACATCGCCGGGAGAACCATGAGGCCACGGTGCTCGCGGCCAATCCTTCGAGACGCGGCCTATCGGCCGCTCCTCAGGATGAGGTAGTGCAAGTACTGGCAGACGGCGCTCACGGCTCGCAGGAATAACTTCTCGCCTGATTGATCGGCCTTCCCGCCTTGTAGTGCGGCCATGCCGGCCACTGGCACAGCGGAAGCGAACGCGTCGTCTCGAATGCCGGCGCTTCGACCTTCTGCTCGATCACCTGGAGATCGCCCGGCGCCTTGCCGTTCTCGACCCAGTCGACGAGCACGGCCAGCATATCGATATTGGCGGGCGCGCCCGAGCCGACGTGATCGACGCCGGGCGCCGTGTAGAGGCGGGCGAATTCCGCGGTCTTCTCCTCGCCCATCGTGCGCTGGACATTCTCGAAGTAGCGGATCCCGGCATAGGGGCTTTGCGCGTAGTCGGCCATGTGCTCGAGGATGACGAGCTTGCCGCCGCGCGCGCTGAAGCGGCTGAGGTCGGGATTGGTCGAATCCATCAGCTTCGATACGTGAAGCAGGCGCTCCTTATAGTCCTCAGGCTTGTATTTGGTGACGTCGAGCTGCGGGTCGCCCGCAAACACGTACTGGATGCCGCCCGCGCCGTAGATCCAGGCGATGCCGTTGGCCGGCGATGGCGGCAGCGTCGGCGCCGCCTTGCCGAGCCACCAGGCGCTCCAGCCGCCGGTCGGGCCGAAGGCAGGGATGCCTTCGCCCGAGACGCCCCAGCCCGGATAATCATCCAGCCCGTTTTCCAGTGCGAACGGGAATTTGTAGGTCGAGTGCAGCGTCTTGATCGCCGCGATCTGCGCATCGCTCAGGCAGGCGTCGCCGCTCTGGCCCGCCGCGCAGCGCAACTGTTCCGGCTGGAATTTCGCCTTGCAGCCGACAGCGTCCTGAACCAGATCGTCGTCGGAGCCGTCGGCCTTGTCGCACGCCTGCAGCACCGCGTTGGCAACGAGTTCGACTTGGGCGGGGCGGATCCAGCCTTCGCCCATCGTCGCCAGCCCCGCCCGTGTTCCTGCATGCTGCAGGCCAACCCAGTTGATCACGGGTACCCGCGCAAAGATTCCGTCGAAATCCTCCGGGTAGCGCTGCGCCATCGTCAGGCCCTCGCGGCCGCCTTCCGACGATCCCATGAAGTACAGTTTGGCCGGCGGGTTGCCGTAGGCGCGCACCATCAGGGCGACGGCGGCGTCGCGCACGCGCTTGTAGGACCGGTGCGCGAAATTCTCGAACGCTTCGTCGTTGAGCGCAAAAAGCTGCGGCGGTTCGCCCGGCTTGGTCTCATGGCCGGAATCGGTGCCATAGGTGACGAAGCCCCGCGCCAGCGGCGACGTGGTGTCGTACGGAAAGGCCGGCGGCAGCGCAAGACCTGTGATCAGCACGCCGTTGAAGCCGCCGCCGCCATATTGCAGCGAGCGGCCGTTCCACTCGACCGGCAGGTTCACCTGGAATTTGATCGGCGGCGCCTTGGGATCGGACGGCGCGATCTGGCCGAGCACCTTGCAGAATTGCGGATTGGCCGGCGTGATGCGCGCCGCCGGTGTCGGCCCCTTTTCGGCGATGACGCGCGGCGTCGGCCCAACCATGGTGGCGGAGTCGATCCGGACGACATTGTCGGCCGGTCGGATGAGGTCGCCGCAGGTCGCGGCCGGATCGCCGGCCATTTTTGCGGCCATTGCATCGGCCATGCAGAACGAGGTAACGGCGACCAGCGAAGCCAAGTGAGCGGTCAGGCGAGCGCACACGCGAATGGTAGTCTTGAGCCCTTGCATCATCTCCTCCCGCCACAGCTGCATCCGCGTTCTGGCTCGCGGTCGCGCTACAATGGCCGGGCCGCTGCGCACGTCAACCGAAACGGAGCGCCGTCGCCTCACGATATGGTTGGCTGGCGAAAAATTTATCCCGAGACTTTGCTCGAGCCCTGCGTGATCAGCCGCGCGGCGCGCTGGTCGCGGGCGTGGATCCACAGCCAGCTAATCGCCACGCCGAGCCGGTTGCGCAAGCCGATCAGGAAGTAGATGTGGGCGATACCCCAGATCCACCAGGCGAGGGTGCCGCGCAGCTTGATCCAGCCGAAATCGATCACCGCCTTCTTCTTGCCGATCTGGGCGAGGCTGCCGGCATGCTTGTAGCGGAACGGCGGCAATTTGCTGCCGTTCAGGCGCGCCTTGATGAGCGCGGCGACGTAACGTCCCTGCTGCTTGGCTGCCGGCGCGATGCCCGGCACCGGATTGCCGTCGGGGCCGGCAATCGTCACGGTATCGCCGATGGCGAAGATGTCGGGATGGCCGGGCACAGTGAGATCGGGCTCGACCTTCAGGCGGTAGGCGCGGTCGGCGGGTGCGTCCAGCCATTCCGCCGCGCGCGAGGCGCGCACGCCGGCGGCCCAGACGATGGTTCTGGCCTCGAGCTTGTTGCCACCATAGACGACGCCATCGGTCGTGCACTCGGTGACGGGCTGCCCCAGCACCACCTCGACGCCGATCTCTTCCAGCGAACGCTGCGCATAGGCGGAGAGATCTTCGGGAAAGCCCGCGAGCACGCGCGGGCCGGCCTCGACCAGCACGACGCGGGTCTTGTGGGTGTCGATGCTGCGGAAGTCCGGCGGCAGCGTGTCCTCGGCGAGATCGGCGATGGTCCCGGCCATTTCGACGCCGGTTGGACCGGCGCCGATGATGACGAACGTCAGCAGCGCCGCGCGCTTTGCCGGGTCGGTCTCGCGCTCGGCGCGCTCGAAGGCGACGAGGATACGTCGGCGCAGTGTGGTGGCGTCTTCCAGCGTCTTCAGGCCGGGCGCGAACGGCTCCCATTCGTCGTGGCCGAAATAGGCGTGCCGCGCGCCGGTCGCCAGCACCAGCGTGTCATAGGGCAGGGCGTCGCCGTCATCGAGCAGCACGCGCTTGCCCGCGGCGTCGACGCCGTTCACGTTGGCGAACAGCGTCGTCACCTCGCGACGGTGGCGCAACAGGTAACGGATCGGCCAGGCAATTTCCGACGTTGCCAGCGACGCGGTGGCGACCTGGTAGAGCAGCGGCTGGAACAAATGATGGTTGCGGCGATCGATCAGCGTGATCTCGACCGGTGCGCCGGCAAGACCGAAGGCGGCTTCCAGTCCGCCGAAACCTGCGCCGACGATGACCACGCGGTGGGGCTGTTTCGGCGCTGTCATCATGGTCGCGGCCTCGGTT